>JAPOYW010000270.1:33009-38730 GCA_026706425.1 Gammaproteobacteria bacterium | reverse complement strand
GGTGCCGCCCAACGCCGGCGCAGGCCGAAGACGCGCAACACCTCCCTAGCCGACCCCGAACCGGACCTGCCGGCTAAGGACCACACCGACGAGGCCGTTTACGACCGCGTCCGTTATGCCGGTTTCACCGAGGGCAGCGTAGCCGGGCATCTGATCCACCTCGGTTCCTTCATGGCACTCGGTTCCGTGTCCATGATCGGCGCCCGGATGGCGGAAGCCGCGTATCTCGGCATTCTCGGTACCGAGGCGCTGGCCGCGATGGGATTCGCGTATCCCATCTCGATGTTCCTGTTCGCGTTCGCCAGTGGCATCGGTACCGGCGCGTCTTCCGTGATCGCCCGCGTGTACGGGGCTGGCGACCGTGCCCAGGCGGCGCGCCTGGTCACCCACGCCCAGCTGCTTGTGTTCCTGGTCAGCGTCGCGATCAGCGCATTCGGGCTTGTGTTCGCCCAAGACCTGCTCAGTCTGCTCGGGGCCGTGGGCGAAGTCCGGGCCATGTCCACCGAGTACCTGCGCATCTACATGCTGGGCTTCCCGCTATTCATGCTGTCGATGGTGGGGTCCACGCTGTTGCGCGCCACCGGCAGCGCCACGAGTCCCGGACTGGTCATGGCAGGAGGCTCCGTCCTGCAGATCGGCATCGCCCCGCTGCTCATCTTCGGGCTGTTCGGCTTCCCGGACCTCGGCGTCGCCGGCGCCGCCTGGGCGTATGTCGCATCGCGAATCTTCAGCGTCGCGCTCTACCTCGTGATCCTCCTGCGGGTGCGGATGATCAGCTGGTCGCTGACCGACCTCGGCAAGTCCTGGGGGGCGATCCTGCACGTCGGCGGACCCGCCACGCTCAGTAGCCTGACCTTCCCGATCTCCATGCTGGTCATCACGCGGCTGCTCGCCGGGCACGGCGACGAAGTCGTCGCCGGGTACACGGTGGCATCGCGGGTCGAGACGCTCGTGCACATGGTCATCTGGTCCGCGTCGTCGTCGGTGGCACCGTTCGTCGGCCAGAACTGGGGAGCTGCGAACTACCAGCGCGTTCGCGTAGCACTCCGCCAGGTCAATTTCTTCTGCCTAGGGTGGGGCGTCGTGACCTTCATCGTGTTGGCGTTGGTCGGCGAGACCATCGTGCGCGCCATCGACCCAGATCCCACCGTGGTCATGGTTGCGGGCGTCTTCTTCCTGATCATGCCGCTGTCCATCGGCTTCATGGGCGTCATGCACGTGGCGACCTACTGCTTCAACGCCCTCGGCCAGCCGCTGCCGCCGCTGGTGCTGTCGATCCTGCGTTCGCTGGCGTTCTACGCCCCGCTCGCCATCCTCGGCAACTACCTGTGGGGATTCGTCGGCATTTTCCTTGCGACGGCCTTCTCCAATGTGGTGCTCGGCGTCGGCGGCTGGTACTGGAACCGGATGGCGGTGCGCCGGGGGATCGCGAAGCGCAACGCCTAGACGAGACCGGTCGCGGCATAGATCGCGCTAGTCGGACCCCGGAACTTGCTGCCATCGAATCGCGTCTGCGATCACGACGTCACCATCGGTGCGGTTCGAAACAACCACGCTGACACGCGGCGACTCAAGATCGAATTCACCGAGGTCGTTCCAGCCGCCTGCTGCGCCCGAGCCGTCGAACTCGATGGTTGTCTCTCCGTCGGGGGCACGTAACCACATGTCGTATCGCCCGAGAAAGGTCGTAAAGGGTGGCCGGACATAGTCCATGTCGGGCATTTGCGGAACGGGGTCGCCGGGTATGTGCATGTCCAGTCGCCACCTGCCGACGTTCGGTAGCTTCGTTGTGAATACGGCGCGCCGCTCGCCGCTGCCCGGTGTTGCACGGGCCATCGTGTGCCGGTACTTGCCCCAGCTCGAGTACACCGTCTCGCGACTCCAGCCACCCTCTAGTCGGCCCTCCAGGTTCCCCCAAGACCACCACGGCAGGCCTTGATCGAATTCCATATCCTCCTTGTACGAACCCCAAAAGCCTTCTCCCGTCGCTACGTCACCATCCGTCTCCACCGAGAAGCCCGGATCCAGGTCGTCTACGACGATTCCCGCCACCGTCGGAATCCACTCGCTGGGTCTCGCCGGAACGAAGGACCGCGATATCTCACTGACGTCGTCCGCGTCGTCAATCTCGAGCCGAACCGGCAGCCGGTTCAACGAGAAATAGGAATGCAGCCACAACTGGCTCGGCGGTTCGTCGGTCGCCATGCTCACTTCCACCGACGTGTGAGGATCGACGCGAACCGGATCGGCGAGTTCACCCCAGGCCTGGCGATCCGTCGCGAGGAACACCGCACCCCCTACTGCCTCGTCGTTGCGAACATGAACGCGGCTCACGTAGCGCTGACGACCCGTCTGGTCGTCTGCCAAGCGGCCAACGCGGACGGTGGAAACGAGAAAGCCCGGTGCTGCGGAGTCGCGGAGCCAGTCGCCAAGCAAGCCGTCTACCGGTGCGCCAACCGACTCGCCCACTGCCACGAGATCGGACCAGCGATAACTCCGGCCTGCGAACCGTTCGCGCAGTCCTGCGAGCAGCCTGCCGACGCCATGACGGCCGAGCCCGTCTCGTAGGCCAAACGCGATGCGCGTTCCCTTGAGACCCAGGGCGTGCGCCCACGCCCGCCGGATCTCGATCCGTTTCGAGACCCCACAGCGGGCTTCCCAGCGCGCGGTCCCATACTTCCGGACGGTCGACGAAAACCCGGCCGCGACGAAAGAGGGGTCGCCGATCTTCCAAGATTAGGAATGACAGCATGCTGGCAAAGGCCGTGCCTCGACCCTCGACGGTGTCGTAATTGTGCGCGGATTTCAGACCCTCGACGTAGTAGACCCGCGGTTCGACGAGGTCGTAGGCGAGGCGCCGGCAAATCCTGTCGAGCGCGACTGCACCTTCTCCCCTAGCCCCTGTTGTCGCCAATAGACTACCTACGAAACCCGTCATGATCCCGCCGCCACCTGCCATTGCATCGAGGTTGCGCGAGATGTTGTGCAACTGGAACAGTTTCTCTTCGGCATCGACCTGCTCACTGCGCCGATTGCGACTCACGAGGTAGCGATGTTCGGGCCGGACCATCGGGAGTCCGTTCTCCTTGAGCGGCACAACCCCGGGCAATCCCGGTTCGCCATCGAGCAGCCAACCGCCGCGGAAGGTCCGCAGTCGCGTGGGGACTTCCACGAAGCTCATCGCCGACAGTGGGAAGCCTAGGTCAAGATTTCGGAGGTCTTGGTGGACTTGCTCGAGATGGCTTATCAGCGCTCCTTCGATGTCGTACATCCGGAAACCGCGAAAGTGGTCCGGATGCGCGAGCAATTCCACGTCTATGCCGTCCACGACGATCGCCCGGCGGTCGAATCGAGACGCGAACAGTGGGACCTCCGCCACAGGCACGTCGGAAGCGAAGCGGAACGCGCCGCCATCATCTGCGTGTCGCCCACCGACCGATGCCACCAGCCACCCTTCGGGCACGTCGACTGCGAGATCCACGAGGAAGAAGTCGCGGGCGCGGCGCGCGGGGTCGTCCCGATCTACGTTGGCCCCCGAGGCGGGCAGCCAATGAACGGCGGGCATCAAACCGACATAGCTTCGCTCGAAGATGCCCGCCTCGCGACCCAACGCGGACAGGGCGTTGCGGGCGGATACGCGCCAAGGATCGACCGCGCCATCGAGATGCGCGAATCGAGGATCGGGTACACCCGCCGCGCCCATTGAGAGCAAGTCGGTGGTCCCGGCCGGCATCGGCGTCGACAGATTGACCGTGAGCAAGCCGTCCCGGTGTGAGAACGGCGTCTCGACGCCCCCTACGGCCAGCGATGAAATTCGCATCCCGGGATTGAAGCTGAACACCAATGCGGTGAGCTCCCGCGGCACCTCGAATGCGATCACCACGTCGATGTCGAGATTCCGTCCCGGTGAAACGCCCACACTGCCTCCCAGCCGGACAACGTCGACCCGTGTGCGTGCCTCCTGCTGCGCCGCCAGCCTATGCGCGGCGAGCCAGGCGGCGCGCTGCTGCATGCCATTCTCGGCCTGCACAACGAGCGAACCGATTCCAATGCCGCCCGAAACCAGGCACACGGTCGCCGCGACTACCTGTCGACTCCGAGACGAGCCGTCCGCGCGGGGATGCCAAACCGCCGCAAACACGACGAAACCGGCGGCGAGCAACAACAACGCGCCGCGCTGAAAAAGCACATCCGGACTCGCGAAACGTGGCGCTAAGTCGGAAGCGTGACTCGCGTAGTTCGAGACCGGTATCAATGCTTCAACAAGGTACGCCGGGACATCCGGGATGATCCATCCCAAGCACCCGATCACGAAGAGCGCGGTCAGTGCAGCCACCAGTCGATTGCGTAGCACGACGACGAGCAGCACCAATAACGAACTCCAGAGAGTCAGCACCGGAATCGCGTCAATGGTCGCGAGGGCCACCAGCGAGTAGGGTTCGATGGTGTCGCCCATCCACCAATCGAACGTCCGGGCGACCATGCCGAACGCCTGCACCAGCCCAAGGGCTACGATCATGGGGAACCAAACCGTGAACGTCAGTCCAGCCACCTGACCAGCGACCAGAACGATATTGGGAAACGGCCGCGAGTCCACGACATCGGCGATCCGGTCGTGTTCGTCGCGCTCCCGGATATCCAACGAAAGGAACACCAACGCCAGCAACATGGCGCCCAACAGGTAGACACCGTATTGCCCGGCTTCGAACCGCGTGCCGAAGCGGCCGATGACGCTTGTCGAGTACACGCCTTCGAGCCAGGCATAGAAGCCGAACAGCGCCAAGGTGACGAAGATGGCGAGGGTCGCGCACACCCACGTGCGCACCAGGCGCCGCGTTGTCCGAATCTCCGCCGCAGCCACCGCAAGAAACGTCTGGATCGGATTGTCCAATTCGGGTCGTCGTCCTCCGCCAAGTCCATGCACCAACGGTCGTCGCGTGCCGAAGCCACGAGGAACAAATCGACCATCGGAAACGGTAGAGTACGCTCAACTCAACGGGGTTTCGCGATCAAGATGCTGACCAGGCGAACACTGTTGGCATTTGCCTTGGCCGCGCCTTGTTTCCCTGTTCGGGCGACAACAAATTTGGGCGGCGTCAGCGAGGACGAATTCGTTCTCGGAACGTCGGCAGCATTCTCCGGTCCGTCCCGGGGCTTGGGCATCGAGCTTTACCGGGGCGCGATGGCCTATTTCGAGCATGTCAACCGTGCTGGCGGCATCGGCGGCCGCCGCATCCGCCAGAAGATCTACGACGACGGCTACCAACCCGACCCGGCCGTTACGAACAGCACCACGCTGATGCTCGACGACGATGTCTTCCTGCTGTTCGGCTACGTCGGCACGCCGACCGTGACCCGGGTGCTGCCGCTCCTGAAGAAGTTCCAGGACCGGGACATGTACCTGTTCTTTCCCTTCACCGGCGCGGCACCGCAGCGCGAGCCGCCCTACGGCGACTTCGCCTTCAACCTGCGGGCCTCCTACGGCCAGGAGACCGCAGGGCTAGTTGACAATTTCGTGGCCGTCGGCCGACGCCGCATCGGCGTCTTCTACCAAGCGGATGCCTACGGTCGAAGCGGCTGGGCGGGCGTCCGCAAGGCGCTAGCGCGGCACGGCGAACAGATTGTCGGCGAAGCGACCTACAAGCGAGGCACCAAGTTCACGAGCGTCATGCGCGACCAGGTGAACATCCTGAAAGCCGCCAATCCGGAAGCCGTGATCTG
>JAPOYW010000270.1:16724-32999 GCA_026706425.1 Gammaproteobacteria bacterium | reverse complement strand
CCGCCTGCGCGGCCTTTGCCCGGGATGCGGTGGACATGGGGCTCAACGACGTGCCGTTGGCCAACCTGTCTTTCGTCGGCAGCGAGAACATGCTGAAGCTGTTGTCCGAGGGCAGGGACGACGCCGAACGGTACACGGACCTCTTGGTGAACTCTCAGGTCGTGCCAAGCTACGAGGATGTCTCGATTCCCGCCGTTCAGGAGTACCGGGACTTCATGGCCCGGTACAACCCCGAGGTGCCCGCCGAACTGGTGACGGAGGAATACACGCCTTTCCCGCACAGTTTCGTGAGTCTCGAAGGGTTTCTCGACGCCAAGCTGATGGTCGAAATACTGCGCCGCCTAGGGGACAACCCCTCCCGCAAGGGACTGGAGCAGGCCGTGTTCACCATCCAGGACTTCGATATCGGGATCGGCGAGATGGTGTCCTTCGGCCCCGAGCGACGCCAAGGTCTCCAGGGTGTGTACTACACCGTGGTCGACCAGGGCCGGTTCGTCACCCTGGACGATTGGGAAAAGAGGTTCGCCAATGTCGGCTGACCCGGTCGTTCCCGACATCAAGGTGAAGAAGCTCTTCCGCAAAACCGTCTTCGGCGTGTTCATGCTGTTCGGCGCGATCGGCCTGTCGACCTCGATCCTCAACGTCTACACGGTCGATACGCATCTCTCGGAGGAGTACATCAGCAACAGCAAGGGCATCGCCAAGACGATCGCCGATGCCAGCGTCGACATCCTGCTGAACCGCGACCTTGCGGCGTTGCAGTCGCTGATCGACCAGTTCCTAGAGATCCAGGGCATCCGCTACATCTACATCGCCAACGAAACCGGCGAGTTCATCGCCCACACGTTCGTACCGGGAATTCCGGAAGAGATACTTGAGGGCGACCCCTTAAGCACCGAAACCGTAGAGCGCTCGCTGCCCGGCCTCGGCGACTTCGTGGAAGTCGGCAGTCCGATTCTCGCGGGAGTCGCCGGAACCGTCCGCGTCGGCATGGACCGGGGTCTCATCGCGCTCAAGATCCAGCGCGCCATCGGCCAGCAGATGTGGCTGTTCGTCGTGGTCGGCGCGGTCGGCGTCGTCGCCGCCATCTGGCTCGTCAACCTGGCCGCGAAGCCGATGGCGAAGCTCATGGCCTACGCCGTGTCGCTGGCGCGCGACGACGAGCCGGCGAATCCGGAGCTACTCGACCGGGACGACGAGGTCGGCCACCTGGCGCGGTTGTTCCGGCACTTCGCCAGCAAGCGGTCGCCTGGCGGCTAGTCGCGGCGGAGTCGCTAGGAGAATGCCGCCTTCGCGCCTTACTCGCATAGTCATCGCGCTACTCTGCACGAACCTGCAGATCTGCCTCGGCACGGTCTACGCGTGGAGCTACTTCCAGACGCTCTTGGTTCGTCAGCTCGGCTGGACCTTCACGGAGACCGCCTGGGCGTTCAGCATCACGATCTTCGCGCTCGGCACCTCCGCTGCCTGGGCGGGCGCCGTGTTGCCCAAGCTGGGACCGCGCAAGCTTGCCCTGGCCGGCAGCGCCATGTTCGCGGGCGGATACCTGATCGCAAGCCTTGCCCTGCACCTGGATCAGCTCTGGCTCTTCTACCTGGGCTACGGCGTCATCGGCGGTGCCGGCATCGGGCTCGGCTACGTCACGCCCGTGGCCACGGTGGCGAAATGGTTTCCCGATCGGAAGGGACTCGCCACGGGCGTCGTCGTCATGGGCTTCGGCGTCGGCGCGCTGCTGCTCAGCAAGGTCCTGGCGCCGGTCCTGGAGTTCAGGACCGAGACCGATCTGGTGATGATGTTCTTCTGGTTCGGCATCATCTTCGCACTGATCCTCCTGCCGACGAGTTTCCTGCTCAGCGATCCGCCGCCGGATTTCGCACCCGCTGCGGCCGCGGCCGCCGACGAAGCCCCCGACGTGCCCCTGCGCGACTGCCTCACGTCCGCCGAGTTCGTGATCATGTGGCTGGTGTTCTTCTTCAACATCTCGGCCGGCATCGCGGTAATCAGCTTCCAGTCGTCTCTCCTGCAGGACGTCTGGGCACTCTTCGATCCCGCCGCCGAGCCGGAGGTCCTCGCCAAGAACGGCGCCACGCTGATCGCGGTCAGTTCGCTGTGCAATGGCGTCGGACGGCTGTTTTGGGGGCTGCTCTCCGACCGTCTCGGGCGGGTCACCGTGTTCCGCATCCTGCTGGCGAGCCAGATGCTCGTGTTCGGCATCCTGATGACCGAACGGGACCCGTGGATATTCTCGGCCCTGGTCTGCTACGTGCTGCTTTGCTTCGGCGGCGGCTTCGCCACGATGCCGTCGTTCGTCCTCGACGTGTTCGGTTCGAAGCGCATGTCGACGATCTACGGCGCCATGCTGACGGCCTGGGCGGCGGCGGGAATCTTCGGGCCCTTGTACGTAGGCTACCTGAAGGACCAGTATCCCGACCGGGCGGTCATCTATTGTTTCCTGATCGGCATCCTGATCCTGGGTCTCGGCTACGTCTTCACCTATCTCCTGAGCGACGACCGGCTGCGCGTTGGCAGGCCCACCGTGGCGGATACACTGCGCGAATTCGGCATCGCGCCCGCCCGTTGATCCTCGATCCGCTTGGAAACCGAAACGGGCAAATCCAGCGCCCCCCAAGGTCGTCGCGGCGGAATCAAGTTCGTCCTTCTCCACCACGGCGGCTGTGACAGTGGCGGCTTCCACTACCGCATCGATGCGAACGGCCGAGTCGACGCTGAACTCGACGAGTCGGAACGCGGCCAGCACCCACGAAGCATTGGCATCGTTGTGGAAGGGGATTTCGACGCCGAAGCGCCAAATGACGTGCAATTGGCCGAGTTGCGCAGGCTCCTGCTCAAGCTGAAGTTGCGCTATCCGGCAGCCGAGCTCGGGGCCCACCGACAGGTCCGGGGTGGCGTCGAGACTACCTGCCCGGGCAGGCGCTTCCCGATGAAGGCGCTCGCGGAGTGGTCCCGGACCGGACTCCTAGACGAACGCGACGAAGTGCTTAGGCGGGACTTCGAGGCGCAGTACTCGAAGATCTAGGAGCTCTCGAAACGGGCGACCGCGCGCCCTGAGGGGCGCGATAGGGTCGCCCCTACGCGGCCGTTGCCTTCTTCGGCTCGGAACGTCGGCTGCGCATCGCCTGCAGGCGTTTCTTCGCCTCAGGGCTCATGTGGCGGAAACCCCGGGAGTAGTCCGGGCCGTTCTCGTCCCAGCCCATGTGGTCGTCCGCGGCAACAAGGCGGGCGAATTCAGGTGGATTGCGCTTGAGCATCTCCTCGGTCACCCGCCATTGATAGTTCTCCTGGTTCTTGAGCCGTCGGTGGCAATGGTAGGTCGTCACGTTGAGACGCAGCCCGTCGGTTTTCTTCTCGAACGCGCCGTGCCAGGTGTTGCCGTGCCAGACGATGAGCGAACCCGCTTCGGCCTCCACGGGGATCGCCGAGTCTTCGCCCTCGCCTCGGCGTGGCTGGCGACAATACAGGTGACTGCCCGGAACCATCGCGATCGCGCCGTTTTCCAGGGTGTAGTCGGTCAGGCAATACGCCGCGTTGGCCACGTCGGAGCAGGCCGGCAGGCGGCCATCCCGATCCGGCGGACAGTCGGTATGCAGCCCCAAGGTCTCCCGTTCGCCCTTCCACTTCACGAACGAGGTGATGCTGGATATCTGCTGCTGACCCCGCATTAGGTAGTCGATGAGTGAATACAGCGTCGGGTTCAACACCCACTCCTCGAATATCCGGTCCGCCATCAACAGGTAGAACAGCAGGAACTGGCCGTCGGTCTGCGGTTGAGCCTTGTAGTCGCCGAACGCGCCGTTGCTCTCGAGGTCGAAGTCGATTCCGGTGCGCTCCTTGCAGATGCGCAAGACCGTGGACCGCATGCGCTCGAAGAACGCCTCATCCGCCACCTTGTCCGGCGGCACGACCGTGAACCCGTAGGAGTCGAGTTCAAAGATGTTCTCCTCCAGACCGAGTTCGCGGATGCGCTTGAAGGTCGGATTGAAGCCTTCGGTGTTCTTGAATTCGCCGAATTCCACGCTAGCCCTCCCAGTGATTTCCGACTGACCTGCAATAGTATGCCGTTTTGCACCTTTGCGCCGGGTCGTTTGTAATGGCCCCATGCGCCTGCACGTGGTCGACGGCACCTTTGAGCTCTTCCGGGCCCAGTACTCGAAGCGGCCCGAGCGCGTTGCGCCGGACGGCATGGACGTCAAGGGCACCGTCGGCGTCGTCGCGTCGATGCTCGGCCTGCTGGACGACCCGGAAGAGAACGTCACGCACATCGCCGTGGCCTTCGACAACCCCATCGAGTCGTTCCGCAACGATCTGTACGCCGGCTACAAGAGCGGCGAAGGCATGGACCCGGTCCTGGTGGCGCAGATGGATCTTGTCGAAGAAGCCGTCGCAGCGCTTGGCATCACGGTCTGGTCGATGGATGCCTACGAAGCAGACGACGCCTTGGCAACGGCGGCTAAGCGGTGGCGCGACCAGGTGGCGCAGGTACGCATCCTGACGCCGGACAAGGATCTCGGCCAGTGCGTGACCGGCAACCGCGTGGTCCAGGTGGACCGCATGCGCCGGCGGGTCATCGACGAGGACGGCGTTCGGCAACGCAACGGCTGCGATCCAGCGAGCATTCCCGATTGGCTGGCCCTCGTCGGCGATACCGCGGACGGCATCCCCGGCATTCCGGGATTCGGGGCCAAGACGGCGTCCGCGCTGCTGACCCGGTACGGGACCGTCGAAGCGATACCCGCCCATTCCGCGAACTGGGATGTGAGCGTGCGCGGCGGAATGCGGCTGGCCCAGACGCTGAACGAGATGCGCACCGAAGTCGCGTTATACAAGCGCTTGGCCATCCTGGCGGAAGACGTGCCGCTAACCGAGGATCTGGAAGATCTTCGCTGGCGCGGCGCAGACCGCGAGGAATTCGAGCGCCTCGACCGGCGCTTGGGTGGCGGAACGATGCGCCCGCGGCGCTGGCGCGGTGAATAGCTGAACTCAAGCCGGATCGAGCCGCACGAAGTACCGCGGCGGGAAGCCCATCAGGAAACGAAACGCCACGCCGAGCGGATTGTCTTCGGCGACCCGGTCGTGTTCGTCTCCCGTCACCCTAACTAACCGCCGTGTGGCCCTGCCCCGGGCCGCCTCCCCGCGAGACCTGGACGTTTGGATTGACGAGCGTGCGGCGATACCAGGCGCGCGGCCAATGGTTGACCGCGACGTAGACCTTGCCGTCGCTGGCAAGCTCGGTCAGCACCCGGTCGTAGGTATTGCCGTCTTCGTCGGTCGTGGTGATGGTCAGCGAACCCGGCGGTTCCGGCTGGAAGTAACCGAGCAGGGACTCGAACAGCACGACGATCGCCACGTAGACGACGAGGGCGATTCCTAGGATCTTCAACGCCTTCATGAACTCCTCCCTGTAGCGTGCGTTCGGACTTGCACGGGCGACCGCGCGCCCAACGGGCGCGATAGGGTCGCCCCTACGCGTTCTTTCGCGATCGCGTTCGCATCGTATACTGCCGTGCTTTCGTCGTAATCCTTAACAACCGGAGGCCCAATGTCCACTTCCCTCTACGACGCCACCGTCGGCACCTATCAACAGATCCTTCCCGCAGTCGAAGGGGTACTCGAAAAGGGCCGCGTCCATTGCGAGGAGAACGGCATCGACCTCGACGATGTCATCGGCATGCAGTTGATCGAAGACATGCTGCCGTTCCGCTTCCAGGTCATCTCCGTCTCGCACCACTCTCTCGGGGCGTTGAAGGGCGTCGAAGCGGGCGTCTTCTCGCCACCCCCATCCCTCGAACTCGACTACGCCGGATTGCAGGGGCTGGTGGCGGACGCTCGGGAAGGAGTCGCCGGATACACCCGCGAGCGGGTCGAAGGCTTCGAGGGGAATCCCATGGAGTTCCGCATGGGCAGCCTCGTCATGCCTTTCAAGGCGGAGGATTTCCTGCTGACGTTCTCGCTGCCGAATTTCTACTTCCACGCCACCACGACCTACGACATGCTGCGCATGAAAGGCACGCAGATCGGCAAGCGGGACTTCATGGGGCGGCCCAGGTTGAACCGCTAGGAACGGAGGCGCTCGGCCGCCAAAGCCACCTCGCCGATCGTACGTTCCAGCAAGGCATCCCCGCCGGGGCGCCACCCAAGGGCCTGGAGTGCTGGCCCTCTCATCGGGTTGCGCAGCGAATTGTCCGCGCGGGCCGGGAGGGCCGGATTCAGTCCAAGACGATCCGCCACCCCCGCCATGATGTCCCGGCTGTCTACGATCACATCGGAACAGTTGAAGGAGCGCCCCGCAAGGCGATCCGGGGGAGCCGTTAGAAGCAGCCAGACCGCGGCCGCCACGTCGCGACCATGGACTTCGGTGGCCAGTCGGGCAGGCGGCAATCGTTCGCCTCGGATGATCTTGAGTGCGAGATCCAGCCACTTGGTTCGTTCGAGGGGATAGGTGATTCCGTAGACCCCCGTGGGGCGCAGACTCGAAAAGCAAACCCCGTCGACCCCGGCGAAAGCGCTTGCGTGGGCTTCCAAGGCGAGCTTCAGGGCTCCGTAGTGCGTATCCGGCACTGGACGGGTGTCGTCGTCCACCCAAGAATTCGGTGGCGAAAGCTGGCCGAAGACGGCACGGCTGGACATGAGTACGAAGCGCCCCACGCCCGCATCGCGAGCCTTGCCCATCAACTCCACGCCGCCCTGAAGGTTAGCTCGCCAGAATCGCGGTAAGTCGTCGCCTTCGCCGCCGCGATAGCGATCGGGGACGTGTTCGTAGGCGCAGTGCACGACAGCGTTCGCACCTTCGAGGAGGCCGGAGAGCGCCGAGGAATCGGTCATGCCGCCAACGACCCACTCGACGCCCGGCGGCAGTTCGCGTCGATCCGATGTTGGACGGACCAGCGCTCGGATTCGGGCGCCTTCCCTAGCGAGTCGTTCGACAACGAAGCGACCGACTATGCCGGTCGCTCCAGTGACCGCAACTAGCACGGATCCACGAGATCCGACGGCACAGGGTTGCCGGCGAGAACCGTCTGCCAGAGGTCAATCAACGGCCGGAGCTTGTCGGCCTTCGGGTGATTCTCCTGCCAGGGCTTTTCGTACTGGTAGTGGACGACCTTGATGCTCGACCAGCGCCACATTTGCGGCAGGTTGAAGTAGACGTACTGCAGCGCGTTGTAGGTGTAGGGCAAGCCGTGCCAGTCCGGAAAGTAGCTTTCGAGGAAGGTCTGATCGGTGCGCCGCCAGAAGACATCGGCCACATCCAGACGGTCGAGCATGGCGGCGTACGTGTCGGTGCTCGGCGCGGCGACGAAGACACCCGAGTTGAGGCGGTGCATGTCCTCGAGAGTTTCATAGAGGTTGGGGGCGGCCGAGAACTCCGGGTAGCCGAACAGCTTGTCGATGTTTTTGATGACCAGCGTGTCGGCATCAAGAAAGACCACGCGCTCGTACCGGGTGAGCTGCCACACGGATAGCTTGCAGAAGTTGCCCAAGGGATCGTGAAAGGCGGGTTTGTTGCCTTTCGTGTAGGGCGCCCTGGCATGCAATGCGCTCCGCTCGTGCCGACGCCGGAACCGGTCGGAGAAGGCGGGTGGCGAGACCCGCTCGACGATGCACCCTTCGCTTTCGACCTCGGCGAGCGATCCTGCGGACTCGGTCGCCAGGACGACGAGCGGCCACTCACTGCCGACCGCGCGCAACGACCGTGCCAACGCCAGCGCGCCGACCCGGTAGTCGGCGTTCGTGACCAGGGTCACGTAGGCGAACACGTTGTTTTTGGGTACGTGTGCCGAGCGGGGTCAATCGGCGCCCGGTGCGCCGTTGGCTTCTATCTCGGTGACCAGCTTCGCGGCGATCTCCCGGGTCCAAGCCGAAGTGCTCGGAATGCGCGACCGGTCGACGCGGTGGATGTACTTGCCGGCCACGTCGACCAGTTCGGTGAGCAGCCCGGTCTGCAACTTGATCGGATCGAGGCCGAGGGCCACGAACTGGTCGTTCTTCACGGACAGCTCGTTCTCGGCAGCCTCCTTGCGCGGATTGGGCAGGTTGACGATGTCCGCACCGGTGAGCTTGCTGACGAGTTTCGCGAGGTCGCGCACGCGATGCACTTCGGTCATTTGGTTGAAGATCTTAGTGCGCTCGCCGCGCCTAGGCGGATTGGCAAGCGCAATCGCGATGCACCGTACCGAGTCCTGGATGTGGATGAACGCCCGGCTCTGGCCGCCGGTGCCGTGAACCGTCAACGGGTGGTGCAGCGCCGCCTGGATCAGGAAGCGGTTCAGCACCGTGCCGTAGTCGCCGTCGTAGTCGAAACGGTTGATGAGTTGCTCGTGGCGCCGCGTCTGGTCGGTGTGCGTCCCCCAGACGATGCCCTGGTGCAGGTCGGTGATCCGCACCCCGTCGTTCTTGGCGTAGAACTGGAACAGCACCTGATCCAGGCACTTGGTCATGTGGTAGATGCTGCCTGCGTCGGTGGGGTAGAGGATCTCGCGCACAGTCTTGCCGCCGTCGTCCAGGGTCACGTCGACCGTCAGATAACCCTCCGGAATCGATGCGCCCGCCGTCGAATAGCCGTAAACGCCCATCGTGCCGAGATGAACCACATGGGCATCGGTTTCGGTGGCAACGAGGGCGTTCAACAGGTTGTGGGTGGCGTTGACGTTGTTGTTGACCGTGTACGTCTTGTGGCGGTCGCTCTTCATCGAATACGGTGCTGCGCGTTGCTCGGCGAAGTGGATCACCGCCTCCGGCCGCCAAGTGGCAAGCCAGTCCTTGAAGCGAGGGTATTCGTCTGCGACGTCGATGTGTTCGAACAGCAGCGAACGACCGGTGACCTCCTTCCAGATGCGCTGCCGCTCCTGGATGGAATCCATCGGCGTCAGGGACTGGACGCCGAGTTCGGTGTCGATCCACCGTCGGCTCAGGTTGTCGACCACGGCAACCTCGTGGCCGAGGTTGGAGAGATGCAGCGTCGTCGGCCAACCGACGAAGCCGTCTCCCCCAAGTACCGCGACTCGCACCTCAACGGACTCAGCTACCTACGACACCGGCAGGGTACAGCACTGTTCGACCGAACCCAAGCAGGCTGCGACCACCGAAACACCAACGGATGCCGGTAAGCCGTAGACTTGGGAGGCGGATGCCAACGACCCCAACAGCGCCGGAGACAATCGCCCGAACCCTCGGCCGCGCGGCGGACCTCTGCCAGTTCGGTCCGCCGGTCCGCCATGTCTACAACCCGCTCGTCTACGCCTTCGAGGCGCACCGGCAGTATTTGCTCCGCTACTGTCGGCGTGAGGCGGAAATCCTGCTGCTCGGGATGAACCCGGGGCCCTTCGGCATGGTGCAAACCGGCGTGCCGTTCGGCGAAGTGAACGCTGTCACGGACTGGCTCGGCATCCGGGAAGGTGTCGCATCTCCCAGGGACCAACATGCCAAGCGACCGATCGAAGGTTTCGAGTGCGCCCGCCGCGAGATCAGCGGCCAGCGTCTTTGGGGCTGGGCGAGGGACCGCTTCCGAACGCCGGACGCGTTCTTCCGGCGGTTCTTCATCTGGAACTACTGCCCCCTCGCGTTCCTGGAAGAGACCGGACGCAACCGCACACCGGACAAGCTGCCGCGGCCCGAACGCGAGCCGCTCTTTGAGGCGTGCGACCGCGCTCTCGTCAAGATCGTGGACTACCTGCAACCGATGCTCGTCCTCGGCGTGGGCCGGTTCGGCGAAGCACGCGCCCGCAGGGTTCTTCGTGGCAACGACATTCGCATCGGCCACATCCTTCACCCGAGCCCGGCAAGTCCCGCCGCCAATCGCGGCTGGGCGGAGCAGGTCGAAAGGCAACTCGCCGACCTAGGCGTTGCACTCCCCTAGCGTTTTCGTAATGGCAAGAAAGCCCGACTGGATGGATGCCCTCGCTGCGCGGAATCTCGAACTGACGTTGCAGGCTCTGGCGGCGGGCGAGTACGGCGAACCCTACCTGGACCTCGACACCGAGCTTTTCCGCAAATACCGGGCCGGACAGCAGGACGCCTTGCTGTCGGAACCGTGGCTGGACAAGCCAACCTGGGACTTCCTGATGAGCCGGGTCGAACCCGGCGACCGGGTGCTCTGTCTAGCGGGCGGAGGCGGTCAACAGTCGGTGATCTACTCGCTGCTCGGCGCGGAGGTGACGGTGTTCGACCTGACGCCCGAGCAACTCGACCGCGACCGTGCTGCAGCGCGACATTACGGCTACGAAGTCGAGACGATACAGGGCGACATGCGCGACCTATCGGTGTTCGAATCCAATCGATTCTCCTGGGTACATCAACCCATTTCCCTTCTTTATATACCCGACCTCATGGAAGTGTACGCAGGGGTCTGCCGTGTACTAAGGGGTGGCGGCAGGTACTGCTCCCAATACACCTACCCCGCGTTCTACTTGGCCGAAGACAAGGGTTGGGACGGTACTGGCTACGTCATGAGGTTCAGCCAACCCCACATCAGCGGTCCGTTGCTAGAACGAGAGTCCGACGGGCTCGTGAACTTCGATGAGGGCATTTCGTTCGGCGAGACCAGTCACCTGCTGTCCGACATCGTCAACGGCCAGGTATCGGCGGGATTGGTCATCAAGGGCCTGTGGGAGGATCCCCGACGCAGCCGAAGTTCCACCCTCGATGGACTGACACCCGGATCGGCGAGTCACAAGCGGGTGTGTATTCCCTTCGGCATAACGACCATCGCCGAGAAACCTTGATGTGCGTCGTCCCGCTGTGAGGCGTTGAAAGAGAAACGCGGGCACGGGTCGCGCTATGCTCGCCGCCCCATGGATCGGGTACTCGAAATCGGAGGGGTCGCGGCCGGTTTCTGCGGGCGGTTGTTCGCCCAGTCCGGCTACGACGTCGTTCGAGTCGAAACCGGCACAGACGATCCAGCCTGGGTTCGTTCCGAGGCGATGTCGCTATTCCTTCACCCGGGGAAACGTCGCATTCGGACCGACGACCGGGAGCTGATTGCCAAGCTCGCCGCAAACGCCGACGTCGTCGTCGCACAAGCCAAGGACGCTGATGGCATCGATGCACTCGGTTTCGACAATTGGGAAACACCGGTCAAATCCGCCATCACGCCGTTCGGACGCACGGGGCCGAAACGCAACTGGCAGGCGACGCCGAGCGTACTGCTGGCCATGGGCGGCTATACCAACCTGATGGGCGACCCCGACCGGGCACCGCTGTCGCTACCCGGCCACTACGTCGAGTTCCAGAGCGGCGCCTTGGCATTCACCGCCGCCAACGCCTGCCGCATGGCCGGCGAGCCCAACATCGTCGACATCGGCATGCTGGAGGTCGTCATGTCGCTCAGTCAGTTCACGACGGTGATGTGGCATTGCAGCCGGGTCATCCGCTCGCGCCACGGCAGCGACTTCCATTCGGTGGTGCCGTCGAACCTGTTCCGGTGCGCGGACGGCTGGATCTACATGAACATCGTGCCGACGTTCTGGGATCCGTTCACGGTGTTCCTCGAACGACCGGAACTCGCCATCGACGAACGCTTCGCCACGAACGAGACGCGGATGCGCAACCGCGACGCGCTGCACGACTTGATAGCGGACATCCTGGCGCCGATGTCGAGGGCCGAGATCGAACAGCGCATCGACGAATGCCGGATCCCGGTGGGCGTCGTGCAGACGTTCGACGAGGTGCTCGCCGATCCGCACCTGGCGGTTCGCGACATGTGGCAAACGCTCGAAACCCCCGACGGTGCGCGGCTTAGGTCGCCACGGCCGCCTTGGCGAATTCACGGCGAGCAGCGGCCTGTCCTAGCAATCGCAGAGCCGGTCGCCGGCGACCCCCAACATCACGTGGAGTCTCGCGACAATGGCTGACGGCCCGCTGCGCGATATCCGCATTCTCGACCTGACCCACGTCTGGGCCGGGCCGCTGGCGACCCGCGTGCTCGCCGACCTGGGCGCAACCGTGGTCAAGATCGAGGGCCCGCTCAGCCGTGGACCGCGCCGCTACCGAGGTGGCCTGTCTATCGGGGGCTGGATCGGTGGCACGACGCCGTCGGAGCCGTGGAACCTGAACGCGGTGTTCGTCAAGTTGCAGCGCAACAAGCAGAGCGTCGCCATCGATCTCAAGCACCGCGACGGCCGCGAGACCTTTCTCGAGTTGGCCCGGGAAGCGGACGTGGTCATCGAGAACTTCAGCGCCCGCGCCATGCCGGAGCTAGGGCTCGACTACGACGATATCGCCGCCGTGAACCCGAGCATCATCTACGTCGCCATACCCGGCTACGGCAAGGACGGGCCGTACCGGGAGCGGGTTGCCTTCGGGCCGTCCGTCGAAGGGCTCTCCGGGCTCACCAACGTGATGGGGTACGGTCCCGCGGAACCCCGCAACACGGCGATGGCGTTGATGGATCCCATCACATCCGTCAACGCCACGGCGGCGGTGCTCGACGCGCTTCGCCGACGCGACCGAACCGGCAAGGGCGCCTACGTCGAGATGTCTCTGCACGAGGGCGGCGTCAGCTATTCGGGGCCTTGGCTGATCGAGCACCAGCTCGGCGGGAAGATCGAGCCGATCGGCAACCGGCACCCGCAGATGGCACCCCACGGCGTCTATCCCTGCGCCGGCGACGATGCCTGGGTCGCCTTGGCATGCCGCGACGATGGCGACTGGCGGGCGTTGTGCGGCGTCGTCGGCGACTTGCGGAGCGATGCCGATCTCGCAACGCGTTTCGCCGACCACGACGGCATCGACGAAACCATTGCTCGGTGGTCGTCGCTGCATTCCAAAAGCGAAGCGGCGGCGGCCCTACAGGCTGCCGGGTTACCCGCCGGGCCTATCAACGTCACTCCGGACATGACCTCCGATCCGCAGGTCCGGTGCCGAGGGTTCTTCGTTCCCATAGAATCCGGCCCCACGCCGATGCCGGGCAATCCCATCAAGATGGCCGGTCTCGGCAGCGACGACTGGACGCCTTGTCCGCGTCTCGGCGACGACAACCGCGCCGTGCTGCGGGAATGGCTGGACTACGACGATGCCCGCATTGCCGCCCTCGAAGCAGCCGGCGTGCTCGTCGACAAACCGCCGAAATGACCGCGCGCCTATCGCTTCGTCCCGCCCGCCAGGAGGATCTGGCGGCCATCGAGAGCCTCGCGGCAGAGACGGGCTGCATTCGGTGGGGCTGGCGCCTGACGGCGAAACTGCTTGCAGCGCGATGGCAACGGCATTCACCTACCTTGATCCGAGTTGCCGAGGCGACAGGCGTTGTCCAAGGCTATTGCGACTATCAACCATCGCCCACCCTGCCGACGTTCCATGGGGTCGCGTCAAACCTGGATGTGGCGCGGACGCTGATCGACTGGGCCTGCGAAGACGCCGTATGTCGGGGCACGACGCTGCAAACCAGCCTGTTCGCCAAGGAGGCGGGCCAAACGCTCCGACCCGATGTCGTTGACCGACCCGTGTACCGATTGCTCGGTGGCACGGGATTCAGACCATCGTCAAGAACGACGACCGTGCGTCTTGCGGCCGAGACGCCGGAACCGAAGGCCTTGCCGCGCGGCTATCGCTGGGCACACTTCAACGAGACCGTGCTGCCAGCGCTGCTCGCCACCTACTACGCCGCTTGGCCAAAGGACTACTACGCAGGCGACGACACCGCCGACATCGCGGATTCCCTCCGCCAAGCGCACAGCGACGACCTGCACCTCGTCGTCACGGACAATGGCGATGTCGCCGGTTACGTTCTGACGAGCCGCCCGCCCGAGGGCGGCGTGATCGACGAGGTCGCCGTCCACCCCGCCCACCGTCGCAAGGGACTCGGGGAAGCGCTCACGCTAGCGGCAATCGGGAGCCTGGGAGACCGCACGATCACGCTCGTCGTCATGGACGACAACCCCGTCCGTAGCCTGTACGAGCGGCTGGGTTTCGCTGTTTGGGAGGAGCGAGTCGACCTGGTTCTTGTCCGGCGTTAGCGTCCGCGCAACAGGGACTCGACATCGAGCAGGTCCTGCGGCCGGCCGGACGCCCGTTTCGCCTCAATCAGATCCTCGCGGGAGATAAACGGTACCAACAGGCCGTCGAAATCCACTTCCATGCGTCGTTGCCACGCTGGATCGAACGAGACTCCCGGGATACCCATCAGAATGTCGACGCGGCTGGGCGGCGTACCCATTCGGTAGAAATACCCCTCCACCTGAAAATCAGATGCCGCGAGGCCTGCCAGGGGCGCACCGAAGTCGCGAAGCGCGTGGAACACGGCGACGGCATTACGCGTATCAGCACCGACGAAGAGGTCGAGATCGTTCGTGAATCGCGGCTCGGCGTGCTGAACCACGGCATAGCCGCCGACCACCAGGTACCTAACGTCTCTGGCGTTGAAACGACTCAACAGATCGGTCAAGTCGGAGTTGACGAACATCGATCCCTTTGACCTTCGCGTAATGGACGATCATGTCCCAAGTCGCGTCGAATCGCGCCTTCGGCGGCTGGGCTTGCCAGAACTCGATGTCGAACGACCGATCAAGATCCTCTAGCCTCCCGTAGCTCTCGACGATGTCCTTGCGCATGCACACAGCATAGCTTACGCGGCAGTCCGGGCAAGCTCATTCGCGTGGCATGGATGGTCGCCTCGCGTAATATCCGGCGCATCGGGCATGGTCGGGTTGACAACTCAACGCGCTAACGCATGGTGGTCAGATCGACGTGAGTGGGAACGTACCACGATGATGGAAACACTGATTGGCTGGGCAATAGGCATCATCTTCGTGCCCATCGTGATCTTCCTTGCCGCCATTGGCGTCGACGCTTGGGAGAATCGGGGACGCAAGCGCTCGCTTCAGGACTTGGGCGAGAGTCTGGATCGAGCTAAAGACGTAGCACTAAGGGAGTTCCAAGCCCAACAGGACGAGCGCGAAGAACGGCTCCGACGTCAAGCTCGCACCTTCGGTGAGATTCGCGAAGGAAGAGGTTAGAGCGAGGTCCCGTTGGCGCGACGATGTCGCAAGCGGCGCAACGCCGCAATGACGGAGGATCTCTTGACAGCAAACGCTGTCTATCACAATGATAGGTCCCGTAGTGGCGTGAGGCACGCCTCAAGGATCGCCAGGCATGAGCGATGCAGTGTACGGGGCGGTCCTGGAACGCGTCCGTGAGCTTGCGCAAGACACCTTCAACATATATTGGACAAGCCATGCGCAGGAGCGGATGGATGAACGAGACATCGTTGACGCGCAAGCGTTGCGGGTGGTGCGCGAAGGCAACCTCCTTGGCGAGTTGGAACTGGATGGCGGCGATTGGAAGATGACCTTGAGTAAGCACTGCTCTGGGCGATTAGTGCATGTGGTCGTGGCGCTAAGCGAATCTCAGCTAATCGTCATCACGGCATACTAGAGAGTCAAGGAACCTCCAGTGGGCGGGCAATTAGAGATCGAGAACCAACCGTATCACTATCGGCAATGCGGGCTAGACCACGTGTACTTGGTCAATGGATTCGAACGCGCCGATACCAAGTACGGCGACTCAATCAGGGTTCATGACATCGATGGACTGCATCGAGCGATCGGCATGCATCTGATTGAGCAGAAGAGACCACTGACCGGTGCAGAAGTCCGGTTCATTAGGCACGAATTGGATCTGTCGCAACGCGGGTTGGGCGATCTCCTCGACAAGAGCGGGCAGACTGTCGCGCGATGGGAGAAGGGTGAAGTCCAGATCGACGGTACTGCGGAACGGCTCCTGCGGTTGCTCTACAAGAACCACGCGCAGCCTTCTAGTCGCACGGCGATCAGGAAGACTCTCGAGTCGCTGGCTTTGTTGACACTCGCCGGGGGCAACGACGAGAGCCAGGTCCGGTTCGTCGAGGACACCGCAGGTCGGTGGCACCAAGCGCCGGCTCTCGCGTAACGCAAGATACCCCGCCATTGCGACCGCTTCTTTCGGTTAGAGTAATCCTATGCGCAACGACGAACGACAACGGCTGATCGGCATCCTCAAGGACGGGTTCGAGAACGGCGGTCCCGTTCAGGGCGAAGGCATCGTTAGAAGCCCCTTGTCGGACTACACGTCGCCGGAACTCCTGGCCGAGGAGCGGAACATCTTCTTCCGCCAGACCCCGCTCTTCATGGGACTTTCCGTCGACCTGCCGGAAAACGGCAGCTACTGGGCGGACAGCGAAACCGGCCTGCCGATCCTCATGACCCGGGACGGCGAGGGCCTTCGAGCGCGGACAACGCCTCGCGCTTCGCCTCGGCCAGATCGCCGAAGCCCTCCTGGCCGCCGGCGATC
>JAPOYW010000270.1:6737-16714 GCA_026706425.1 Gammaproteobacteria bacterium | reverse complement strand
GGGCGGACAGCGAAACCGGCCTGCCGATCCTCATGACCCGGGACGGCGAGGGCCGCTTCCGCGCCTTCGCCAATACCTGCCGGCACCGCGGCACGCAGGTCGTTCCCGACGGCCGGGGCAACCGGGTGCGGTTCAGTTGCCCGTTCCACGCCTGGACCTACTCGTCGAGCGGTGACCTGATCGCCATCAACAAGGCCGACCGCTTCGGCGAGATCGACAAAAGCCAGTACGGCTTGATCGAGCTGCCCGCCGCCGAACGCCACAACATGCTGTGGGTGAAACCAACGCCGGGCGGCGAGATCGACGTCGACAAGTGCCTGGGCGGCCTCCAGGACGACATGGCCCACTGGAATCTAGACGCACCGAGCTATGCGGCGTCCCAGGTGCTGCACGCCAAGATCAACTGGAAGCTCGCCATAGACACCTTCGGCGAGAACTACCATTTCGACGTCCTGCACCGGGAGAGCCTGTCCAAGGACATCCGGGGCAACCTGCAGACCCACGACACCTTCGGCCCGAACTACCGCATGGTGTTCGCCTTCAACCGCTTCCCGGAGATCGCGAAGGCGGTACCCGATGGCGACGAATGGCCGTTCCGGCTGATGACGTTGTCGGTCTACTTCGTCTATCCGAACACGATCTTCCTCGTCGACCCCTACGCCGTGGACGTGCTACGGATCTTCCCCGACGCCGACGATCCGGCCAAGAGTACGACGGCGCACGCCTACTACGTCCTGCCGGAGATGAAGTCGTACTTCGCGGATCCGGCGCACCCGGAACGTTCGTACGAGAACCGCTTCGACGACTTCAACCACGTCATCATGAACGAGGACTACCGGATGGCCGAGTCCACCCAGCGCTGCGCGGACGCCGGCATCCAGAGCCACATCCTGTTCGGACGCAACGAGCCGGCGCTGTTGCACTACCACAACGCCCACCGACGCGGATTGGGCAGGCCGCTGCTGGAAGCGATGCCGAGCTAGTCGCACCGGCCCAACGAGAATCAACATGGGATTGGCCCCGAAACAGCTAGGACACCTGGTCGTCAAAGTCCGGGATCTGGAACGGGCGGAGGACTTCTACACCCGCATCC
Source organism: Gammaproteobacteria bacterium (assembly GCA_026706425.1). Classification (GTDB taxonomy): domain Bacteria; phylum Pseudomonadota; class Gammaproteobacteria; order Pseudomonadales; family Azotimanducaceae; genus VXYL01. The sequence goes on along the minus strand of JAPOYW010000270.1, from coordinate 15,621 downwards.
TGGGTCTCACCGTGACCGCGAAGTTCGACGGACACGCGGTTTTCATGTCCGCGAACACCGAGCTATCCCACGAACTCCTGGTCGTACGGTTCGATGACGATGAGCCCGACGCCGAGGAGAAGGGCCAACGGCTCGTCCACATGGCCTGGCAAATGGAGTCCTTCGAAGACCTCAAGGCGCTCCACCAGCGCCTGAAAGACAACGACATCGAGATCGTACGCATCGGCGACCACGGACTGTCCCTCGGCGTGTATTTCTGCGACCACGACGACAACGAACTCGAAGCCTACTACGAGCTTCCCAAGTCCGAGTGGACAACGGGCGGTAGGCACATCTTCGACTCCAAGTTCCCGCACAGTCTGGAGTGAGTAGGCGCCAACGGGCACGTTCACCTTGCCCCTCAATGTTGGCACGGCTAGTGCGTTCTATAGCCGCTCACTTATGGTCGACGGTCCCAGCGGATCGCGTCGGCAATGACCGTTGCTCCCGTCGTGCTGTTCGAAACCCAGACCGTGACGTTACCGGCGGGGAGATCGAAGACGTCAACCTCGTTCCAACCGGTCTCGGCTGCGGCGGCATCGAAATCAACCACCTCCTTGGTTTGTCCGGCGACGACCTCGAGGTGGTACGTGCCCAGCTCGTCCTGCGGACCCCAAGCCTGCGAGAACAGACCCGTCACGCGCAGGCTTGGCACATGGTACTGCAGGAGCCATCGGCCCCCCTCCGGGAGTTCAGCCTCGAATACAGCACGATTGTCTCCCCGTCCTGAGGCGATACGCGCGACCGTTCGCCGATAGCGTCCCCAGGCAGTCGGCAAGGCTTGACGCATCCACCACGGCCTAAGTACGCGGCGATACACAGGTAGGCCTGCGTCAGTCTGGGCGAACTCCTGCTCCCGCGTCTGGCCAAAGCGCATGACCTCGGTCCTTGAGCCCGCGGAAAAGCCGTGGTCAAGGTCGTCAACGACAATGCCCGGGCTGGTCGTGTGCCACACGCTCGACCGCGCCCCGTCGAGAGGCTGCCGGTCGATGAGCACCGTCTCGTCCACCTGCGGCACCGGCAGCCGCTGGTCGCCACGGTTCAGCGACAGATACGGTCGTAGCCAGAGCACCTCCAGAGGACCTGGTGTTGTCAGACCGACCTCGATCGCCGATTCGCCCGGAACGGGGAAAGAGTCCGAGGTCGACCAAAACTCGTCGCCGGTAGCTGCAATCCGACTCGCGGCGGTAAAACGCACAAGGCCCGGTACGGGTCGATCGTTACGCACCTTGACGAGGGCCTGGTAGCGCGGCGTTCCGTCATCGTCGTCGCCAATCCTGAAGACTTCGACTGGCGATGTGCTAAATGCCGGCATGTCGGTCGCGTTGAGCCAATCGCCCAGCAAACCGTCCAGATCCATGCCAGCCTCCGCGCCTGCACGCGATAGGTCCTGCGCCACGATACCTGCGCCTGCGTTCTGTCGGCGAAGTGCAACGAGAAGATCCGCGACCCGCTCCGAGCCGTACCGGTCGACAATGATTTTCGCCGTCTGGCCCACTCGCAACGCCAATACATCCATGGCGAGCCCGCCATCTTCCAGGTCGGCGATGCCGGTTAGCGCCACACGCTCCGCGGTCTCCCAAACGTGGGGTTCGTTCGAAACGACCGGCATTCGTTCCGGTCCGCCACCCCAGACGAACTGCCGAAGCGGATTGTCATCGGTGGCCGGTCGCGCAAATCGATGCGCGGCGAACAGGGTCCTCGACTCGGCGCCGTACAACCGCCATATCGTCCGCACGGCAAGGATGAGACACAGGGCATCGACCGCTAGGGCACCGGGGCCGCGGGCCTCGGCGGGGAAGACGTTCCTGACCGCGTGGTGTGGCGCTTCGGCCGCACCTTCGAGTGCGAACAGCCGCCTAAGCATGCCGCGCTTGCGATCCGCCGCTTCGGTCGGCAGCGCCGGACCACCGCCGAAGCTGTAGCGCCGATCCCGGTAGACGCGCTCAAAACGGGTCGGAAACCCGTATTCGGGTAGCAACGCCAATCCGGGCGGAAACATGGCTGTGTCCATCTGCCGTCCGCCGCCGTAGCCGCGCAGCCGCGAGGGGACCTCCACCATAGTGAAGACTTCGTAGGGGTACGGGAGTCCACGCTCCGAGGCAGATCTCAACATGCCACCGATCTGGGCGACTAGGCCGTAGTCTCCCGCCATCACCTCAGCGAAACCATCGAGTTGGCCGGCGTGTTGCTGCACGGCTAGCATTTCGAGCGTGACGTGCTCGGTTTCGACGGTGCGGCGCTCGAAACGGGACGCGAAGATTCCCACCTCTGGGACAGGGGCGTTGGGGCTAAAGCGGAAGTGACCCGCCGCGATCGTCTCCCGGCGACCCGGTCCGGCAACGACCCAAGCCTCGGGTACGCGGATGGAGAGATCCACGGTGAATTCGTCCGGCGGGCGATCCGCAAGGTTCGGTCCGGTAGTTGGCAGCCACATGGCACCGGGAGGCAGCGCTACGTAGTGCCGGTCGAACAGCAACGCATCGGTTCCGAGCAGCAGGAGCCGGTTGGATGCACGCAAGAGCCGCCAGTCCACCGCACTGTCGAGATACGAAAAGCGCCCATCCGGGACGCCCCGAGCCTGCAAAGACACCGTCAGTTCGGTGTCTGGCTCAAGCGCCGCAGGCAAATTGATGCCTAGAATGCCGTTGGCGTTCGTGGCATCTACCGACGTACCCGCAACCTGGACCGCGCTGACGTCGAGGGCGGGATTCAGGCTGAAGTGCAGACGCTCCAGAGTCTCTCCAGTCGGTGCGGCTACCTGCATTTCGAGGTCTAGGGTCAGTTCGCTGCCGGGCTCGATGTGCACTTCCCCCCGTACCTGGCGAAGATCGGGGTACTGCAGGTCTTGTGCCGCCTCCTGTGCGGCGAGCCATTGTTCGCGGACAGCGAGGTCGTTGGCGGCGTGAGCGGCGGCGCCGGCGACTCCGGCTGCGCCGAGGGCACCTAGCACCGCCGCCGCCATGCCTTGCCGCAGCCGAGAACGGCCGTCGTCGCGGGGATAGAACGCCGCCGCACCGATCAAGAACGCTGCTCCGAACAGCAGGAGCGCCACACGTTGGAGAACGACGCTTGTGTCGGGCACGCTCGGCACGATGTCGGAGGCGAAATCGGCGTAGCTCGTGACCACCGACACGGTCGGCAACAGAAACATGGGCACGCTGGCAACCGCGTAGACGTGGACTCCGATTAGCATTAGAGCGATGAGGATCGTCGGCACGCGGGCACGGAGTACGCTGGTCAGGAACATCACCAGCGCCGCTGTGAACGTCAGCGCGGGCAATGCGTCGATCGTCAACAAAGTGACGAGGGACACCGGTTCCACGGCGACGGCCAGCGACGACCACACCGAAGCGGTCTCGCTGCCGGACGCCTCGAACACCATGCCGCTGATGTTGCCGCCCGCCTGAATCAAGACGGCGATGCCCACGAAGGCCAGCCATGCCACGAGCACCGTTCCAGCAAGGCGACCCCCGAGCAGGGCTAGGTTCGAGATCGGTCGTACATCGAGGGCCTCGGCGATACGGGCGCGTTCATCCTGTTGCCGCGCATCGAAGGCCAGGAACACGACGGCCAGCAGGAACAGCCACAGCCAGTAGTTGCCCATGGCCGAGAGCACGAACCGCGGCGCATAGGCACCCGCCAAGGGGGCCATCTGGCTGGTCGCCTGTGTCGTGAGAACGAAGGTCCCGACGATCACGGCGGCTGCCACGGCGACGCAGAGGAATGTCCGAACGCGACGGACGGAAGAGCGAAACTCGGCGCAGCAGGCTGCTAACGCGGGATAGGCGAACATTCGAGCTCCATCGAGAGCAACGCGGTGTCGTGTCCTCGCTACGTTGCGTTATGGTACGGCTTGTGTCGATCCGGAAGGTGGTCAGGATCACTGGCGATACGACTTGTGGCCGGCTCCGCGCTTGCGAAGGCTGCGGACGTCATCTCGTAGTCGCGCTGGCGAGCATCGCAGTGCTGCTCACGGTCGAGACGAACGCCGGCTTGTACCTCGGTGCCGCCGTAGGTGGCGACCGGTCGCCGTCGATGCACCTCGTCTCCGGAGATGACGACCGCGCGAGCCGGTGCGATGAGTACATCAACCCGCGCTATGCCGAACTCCCGGCCTGCACCGCGCCTGACCGGTCTGTCGGCGCGGCGGACGCGTGGTCAAGCCGGTTCGCCAGCAGGTGGGGCGCGCTGGCTGGGGTTGCCGTCGGCTATCGGTTCGGGAAACGGTTTCGTGTCGAACTGGAGGCCGACTACGGCAGCGTGGGCCTAGACACTTCGTCTCCGATCATTTGCACCTTCCGGCGTCCCCTACGACAGCGTCGCGGCACCCGAACTTGCCGACGCCTACGAGCGAATCGGCAACGCCGAAGTTCTCGGCCTTTTCGTTGCGGCGTACGTTGATTTCCCCAACCGGACCCGTTTCACGCCGTTTGTCGGCATCGGTGCCGGCATCGGCTTGGCCAGCATGGACTACGAGGTGCTCTGGGAACGAACGGACAACCTCGACGACGTCATATACGCGGGTGCCGACCTGGCCAACGAGGATGAAATTCGGCGCAATCTGGTCGGCGGCGACACGCGTGCCCGCCAGCGCTTGCGCGACCGCCTGAGCGCGGTGCACCTGACCGTCGGCGTCGGCTATTCGCTCACCGAACGGGTGTCGCTGGAGATTCGGGCGCGGCACCTTTGGTCCTCGGAGTTCGGCGACGGGGGCTCCTACATCACCCTACGCGGTCACCCGTCCGAACTGCGGCGTGACGGCAGCGAGCCGGTGCGCTGGCAAGTGGGCACGGAGGATACGAACCGGACACACGTCGGGCTTAGGCTGAACTATCGTCTTTGACCGCGCATCATCGTGAGTTGCAGATAGCGACCACTCCGAGCTGGGCGTTCATCTCAAGCGTTTTTCAGCCAATTCGCACAGCGCCAATGGGCGTTGGCTGTCAGTTTCCGCAAGGTCCATGGCGGACAATCCCGTCCATCGACGAGACGGAATGTGCCGATGAAAGCTGCGGCGGGGCCGGGAGCCCGATTGAGCGCTTTGGGGAGGCTGTGCTACGTTCACCGCACCTGCGAGATGGTCGCCGGCGGCCCGGACCTCGCTAGCGCGCGGACCGGTCCAAGCCGGAGGAGACGAGTCTATGACCGAAGCCCTCGCCTTCGACGATGGCATTGAGTATCCGACCAGGGACGGCAGACCTGTGGCGGAGACTCCTCTGCACTACAAGCGTCTGGCGGATGCGGCGCACGCCTTGTTCACGCACTACGAGACCCGCCCGGGCGCCTACGTGGGCGTCAATATGATGGTCTACGATGAGCGCGGCAATCCAAGACGGTTCCTTTCTCCGGACATCTTCGTGGCGTTCGGCGTGGAGGATCGGGAGCGCGACATCTACAAGATCTGGGAAGAGCGGGCTCCTTCCTTCGTGCTGGAGATGACGTCGAAGTCCACCCGCAAGGAGGACGAACGCAAGATGGTTCGGTACGCACGCTGGGGCGTCACCGAGTATTTCCTCTACGATCCCCGCCGGGAGTACGTTAAGCCGCCGCTCAGGGCATTCGAACTGGTACGCGGCGCGTACCGGGCAATGCGACCGGTCACGCTTTCCAACCGTGAGCGCGGGATTCCCAGTAGTACGCTGGGCCTCGAGCTGTGGCTCGAGGGATCCGTGCTGCGTTTCTACGACCCGGCGACCGGCAGGAATCTGTTGACGCCTAGGCAAGCGCAGCTTCGAGCCGAGGTCGCAAGGCTCGAGACCATTGCCGCAAGGTCCGAAGCCATCGCCGCAAGGTCCGACGCCGACGCGGCAAGGTCCGACGCCGACGCGGCAAGGTCCGACGCCGACGTCGCGAGGTCCGAAGCCGAGGCGGCCAACGCGAGAGCGGCAGAGGAAGCCGCCAAGCGGAAACAGCTGGAAGCCGAACTGGCTCGACTCAAGCGCTAGCCTGCGTGTGGGGACGGGGGGCTACAACCCCTCCAGCGCCTTCTTCATCCCCTCGCCGAGGTTCATCCAAGCGGCGCGGACGATCATACGATCCCAGCCGATGCAGAAGTCGCGCACGCCGAGGTCGATGTAGCGCTTGGCCTGCTCGACGGCACCGATCTCGATGCGGGGCCGGATCCCGTATTCCAGCGACTTGGCAATGACCCGTTCCTCGAACTGGCGAATCTCCGGCGAACCCATGAGCCGCATCTGGCCGCGCGAGAAGCTGAAGTCCGCCGGCCCCCACTGGGTCAGCGCGACGCCGCGTTCCTTGGCGCGTTCAAGCACTTCGTCGATGCCTTCGACGGTGATGTTCTTCTCGATCATGATGGCGAAGACGATGGATTCGAGATCCTCCAAGTAGCCGTCCATGCTGTAGCTACCGAGCGCCGGACGGCGGAGCTTGACGCCCATCAGGCCGCCGGTGTTGGGCGTGTCCGGAGCGATGGCCCGGTGGCAGTCGTCCACGTCCTCCGGAGTCCGCACATCGGTGAACAGCACGGACTTGAAACCCGCGCCGAGCGCCACCTGGGACCAGAAGCTCTGTGCCTCCTGGTCCAGCTTGATCATCAGCGGCAGGTTGTTGCCGCACTGGGCCGACCGCGCCAGTTCGTAGAGCAGACGCATGTCGAACGCCGAGTACTCGGCAACGTACTCGGCGTAGTCGAACAGGCCGGTGTCGCCGATGATCTCCGGCACATCCGTGTCCGCGAACAGGAAGTGGGTGCCGACGGTGGGTTCGCCCCGGTCGAGCTTCTCCCGAAACGTGTTGGCCAGAATCATGTTGGTCCTCCGTGGTTCAGCCGATGATCCGCCACCAGCCCCTGATCGGCGGATGACCATACGTTAACGGGGGCGACACACGCAATCGCCGGGGGCATGGGCCGGATATTCGGTGAACCGGTCGAGGCGGCAACGGGGACGGGGCAAGCCGGTTCGCACGGACGCGTCCGCGATCTACCATAATGGGCTGTCCACGATCAGGGTTCAGAACATGCGGCTCTACCAAGAACTGCACCGACCGCAGTTCCACTTCTCGCCCCGGGAGAACTGGACGAACGACCCCAACGGGCTGGTCTACCAAGACGGTGTCTGGCACCTGTTCTTCCAGCACAACCCGAAAGCAACGACCTGGGGCAACACGCACTGGGGGCATGCCGTGAGCGACGATCTCGTGCACTGGCGGCAGCTCGAACACGCCCTGTACCCCGACGAGCACGGCGATATGTTCAGCGGATCCGCCGTCATCGATCACGACAACACGGCAGGGTTCGGCAAGGGCGCCTTGCTCGCCTTCTATACCGCAGCGGGCAGCTACGCGGATCCGAAACGACCCTTCACCCAATGTCTGGCCTACAGCGTCGACAACGGCAAGCAATGGACCAAGTACGACGGCAACCCCATCGTCGAGTGGTTCGAGGCGGACAACCGCGACCCCAAGGTCGTCTGGCACGCCCCCACCCGCCGCTGGATCATGGCGCTCTACCTGGCGGAATACCGCTACTGCCTGCTGCACTCAGCCGACGCGAAGTCGTGGACGAGGTTCCAGGACTTGAGCCTCGAAGGCTGCACCGAGTGCCCCGACTTTTTCCCGCTGACCGATGAATCCGGCACCGAGCGCTGGGTATTCTGGGGGGCGAAGGGCACCTACCGGATCGGGAGTTTCGACGGCGGCCGGTTCACTCCCGAAACCGCTTTGCTGACCTCGGAACAGGGCACCAACGGCTACGCCGCACAGACCTGGAGCGATGCGCCAGACAACCGGCGTATCCAGATTTCCTGGATGCTCGGCGGGGTGTACCCCGAGATGCCCTTCAGCCAGCAGTTGTCGATCCCCGTGGAGCTTGCGCTGGCAGGTACGGGCGAAAACGTCACGCTGGTTCGCTGGCCGGTTCGAGAACTGGACTCGCTGCACAGGCGGACCGTCAACCTGGATCGGCACGCCGTCGCCCCCGGCAGCCCCTTGATCGCGGACACGCAGGCGAAGTTGCTCGATGTCTCCTTCAGCGTCCGCAAACAGGACGCGAAGACCCTCTACGTTGCGATCCGTGGCCAGTCCATGGAGTTCGACTGGTCCTCGCGAGCGCTCCGGTTCCGCAACGGCGCATCTCACAGGCTCCTGCCCGACAAACCGCAGGTCTCCCTGCCAGACGAGGCGCAACTGTCCGTTCGCCTATTAGTCGACAAGACGTCGGTTGAGTTATTCATCAACCAAGGAAGGATTTCCGCCTCGTACTGTTTCTTACCGAGCGGGTACGTACATCCCCTAGTTCTCCAGTCCTACGAGGGCGAGCAGATCATCGAGGACTTCGAGCTGCGTGAGGTCGCTTCCATTTGGACTTGAGCCAAGGCGTTTCGGCGATTTCGACCCTGGTAGAGATGTTTTCGCCCTAGCGATCAAATGACGTTGTTTAACAATTCGCTTGCACTTTTCTCACGTGAGAGTGGGGGTTTTGCCTCCGCCAATTGCCTACCCTTTCGGATAGGTATACGTTTCACTCATGCAGGCCCAGGGCTCAGGGGTTTGACAGATCGCAATCGCACAACACTGACCGACGCGTTCGTTGCCAACAAAGCGGCACTTACCCGTTATATCGCGACGTTCTTCGTACAGCGCGAGGACATTGAGGATACCCTGCAACAGGCCTTTGCGGACGCGCTCACCTCCGAGATTGAAAAGGGTGTAGCGATCGAATCGCCGAAGGCGTACCTGTTCCGTGTGGCGCGAAACATCGCGCTCAACAAGAAAAAGCGCCAGCGGATTGTTTTCATCGAGAATGTGGGGATTGTCGACGACTCGATTACCGGTAAATGGCAGGAGACGTCGGGTGACCTGGGTGATCAGCAATACAGCCGTG
>JAPOYW010000270.1:0-6727 GCA_026706425.1 Gammaproteobacteria bacterium | reverse complement strand
GACAAACTCGGCGCCTTCGGTGAAGCGGTAGCTACACTGCCGCCGCAATGCCGGCGAGTGTTTTTGATGCAACGATACGATGGTCTGACCTACAAGGAGATCGCAAGTAGGCTGGATATATCAACCAGCACCGTCGAAAAGCATCTCGGGAAGGCACTGCGCCGGTGTACGGATTACCTGGTCAGTAAGGGTTTTGATACAACGAGTGAGACAACTGGTAGGAAAGTCTCACACCTTGACGACTACAGACAACGCCATGATGGCGGAAGAGGACAATGAACGATACGGACGCGAAAGCGCAGATCAAAGACGAGGCGGCCGCATGGGGGGTCACGCTCAATGCCGTCCCATTGTCGGGCGATGACGCCTATGCTTTTGAACACTGGCTGCCTGCCAGCGATCACCACCGCCGAGAATTTGACGCACACGCCCGGGTCTGGCTACATGCGGGCGCTGTGACCGAACGTACCGGTGACACCGAGCCCTTTACTTTGGGTGGCGTGGTTACCGCCTGGGCGAAGGTCCATCCCGGTCGCGCCTGGGGCGGTCTCGCCGCAGCGTGTCTGATCGTGTTGGCGTTTGGTTTTCTCGTTGACCTGCGTTTGCAGCCACAGACTGAGCGGCTCGCAGTGCACACCGAGATCGGTCAGAGCAAACAGGTCACGCTTGCGGACGGCTCGACCGTGCAGCTCAACACCAATAGCGGCATTACCACGGACTACTCGCGCACCGAGCGCGCAATCAAACTGCAAAAGGGCGAAGCCCATTTCGTGGTCGCGAAGAATCGTTCTCGGCCGTTCCGAGTGTACACCGGTAATCACATGATCGAAGCGATCGGAACCTCCTTTAGAGTCTTTGTCGGCGAAGCGACGGAGGTTACCGTGACAGAGGGGCAGGTCAGGCTGGCGGTTCTGGAAGCGCAAACCGATCCGCACGTAATCCCTGTGCCGAAGACCGATGCGATCGTGCAGGCGGGACGCAATGCAGTGTTCGATGCCGACAGAATCCTGGTCGAAGCCATTGAGAAGGCCGAAATCGATAAGCGCCTCTCCTGGCAGACGGGCGGGCTGATCTTTAGCGGCGAACCGCTGGAATCCGTCGTCCAAGAATTCGCACGATACAGCGACAGGCGAATCATGCTGAGCAATGACATACGCGAACTCAAGGTCCTGGGCTGGTTCCCGGTTGGCGACACGCCGCAGTTCATCCGGGCCCTGGAGGACTACGTCGATATTGCGGCCAGAACAGAGGCGGACGGTAGCATCTACCTCTATCGTAAATCGCCGCCGGGCTGACAGCCTTGATCTGGGGGTCAGACGGCGGGTTGCCGGGGATTTCGAATATTATTGTTAGCCCGAGTAGTGGAAACACTGTGCTTGATTGCCTTTGTCTACAACGGGCGGATGATAATCAGTGCACCGCTGTCAGGTTATTACCGTTCGTGGGTTTGGAGATGAGGAGCCGTTGTGTCAGCGCCTGCCTGTGGATGGGGCTCTGGGCCACAACCGCAGTGGGTGTGGGCACAGTCAATGCGGCACCGTCAAAAGGCGGTGACGGGAAACCGACGGTGGTCTTCGACATACCGAAGATGACCGCGAAAGATGCGCTGATGCGCTTCGCACAGCAGACGTCGACGCCCCTCCTGGTCTCCTTTGAGTTGGTGACATCCATTGAGGCGAATGCGCTGATTGGCGAATTCACCGTCGCAGATGGATTGCACCGGCTGTTGGCCGGAACAGGGCTTGTCGGCACCATCGAACGCGGCGTGATTGGCGTTCGCATCGATCCCGTTCCGGATCAACGCAATGTTGCATCTAGTGAGGAGAACACGCATATGTCAGAAACAAAAGAAGCACCACTGCTCAAACGCCTGGGCACGGCCATCGCTACGGCCATATTCGCCACTTCCGGCGCAGGTGCCATCGCGGCGCCCGGCGATACGAATGAGATGGAAACCGAAGAGGTCATCGTTACCGCCACCTACCGCGAAACTGATCTGATGGACACGCCACAGTCGATCGGTACACTCAGTTCAGACACGATCGAGGCGCTGGGTGCAACGGATATGCGGGGGCTGTTTCAAAACATCACCGGTCTCAACATGTCCGAGCGAGAGCTTGCTGGCGGCAACCGGTACACGATTCGCGGGGTTTCATCGCCAACGGGCCATGAGCCTTCTGCGCAAACGTCCGCGGCGGTCTCTGTCTATCTGGACGACGTGCCCATGACGTCAGCGCAAAGTCCTGTCCAGCAGTTTGGCGGCAACATGTTCGATATGGAGCGTGTAGAAGTACTCAAGGGTCCGCAGGGCACACTGTATGGCGAAGGTTCGGTGGGCGGGACCATTCGGTTCATCCAGAAGAAGCCCCAGTTGGGGGAAACCACCTGGAAGATCAAGGGTAACACGAGCAGCATGAGTTCATCGGACGATCTTGGCCATCGCCTTGATGGTGTCGTCAACTTGCCAGTGACCGAGGACTTTGCGATTCGTTTGATGGGGTTCTCCACCAAACGCCAGGGCTGGATCGACAAGACCGACACGGGCGAGAAAGACGCCAATTCGGAGGCAAGTTCCGGCGGTCGACTCGCCGCGCTGTGGGCAGTCAACCGTGGCTTGTCCGTGGAAGCCAACTATTACAAAACCGAACTGGAAACCGAAGGGAGCATGGCGGCGCAATCGCGTTTCACTGAAGGACTAAACGTACGATTGCCTGGGCGGCGACCCTTCTCCAAGGACGAGGTGAATATCTTTAGCCTGGGGGTGGACTACGCGTTCGACTTTGCCAACCTGGAACTCGCGTTCTCAAACCTGGATCGGAAACGCAGTAGCGAGCTCGAGTCGACCTCAACTATCGCTGCGTTCATAGACTCCTTTATCCAGTTGAGGACAATTATCAGGGCACCCGGCAATCCCACCGAAATCCCAACACTGTTGGCCGAGGGTTGGATCCTTGCCCCCACATTCTCGCTGCCCATCAAGAACCTGGCCGGGTTTAACCTGAGTGATATACTGTCTTCTGATCGCAACACGGTCGAAGCGCGGCTCGTCTCTACCACCGAGAGCGCCCTGGCCTGGACGGCGGGATTGTTTTGGAAGGACAGTGACGACGATCGAGTCAGTATCCAGCCCCTTGGCTTGATCTCATCTCACATCGGTCAACCAGCCATCACCGCTCTTTATACAGAGATGCTCTCCAATCCCGCAAATTCACATTTTGATGAGGTGAACCAGATCAGCGTATTTGGTGAAGCCACTTTCGCCTTCTCTGATACGTTTTCGGTGACACTGGGTGGGCGCTATACGGATCTTGAGCAGTCGCTCCAAACCAGTACGGCAGCAACCACCGATAAGGTCTTCTCTCCCAAGTTGGGGGTCGCCTGGTATCCCGTCGATGGAACGCTCACCTACTTCAACATCACGACCGGGTTCAGGCCGGGTAACTTCAACGTCGGCCAGGAATCCAACGAGCGCACTTTTAGACAGGCGGGTGACACTGTCATAACCGGCACGCCGTTTGCGCCAAATCCCAACAACCTGACGGGAAATCAGGCAGCAGATCTTGCGGCCTCACTGGTGTCCTATCAAGGTGACGAGGTGGTCAACTATGAAGTCGGCATCAAGACTCGGTTGTTTGAAGATCGTTGGAACCTGACCGCGGCGGTCTACTACTTCGATTGGAAAGACACGATCCTTCGATTCTCACAGAACGACTTGCCTGCCATCAGTCGTACCTACAACGACAATGCTGGTGCTGCGCACTCAGTCGGCATCGAAGTCGACCTGGTGGGTAACCCGATGGAAAACCTCCGAATGACGCTCGGTGGTGATATCAATCGCGCCGAACTGGATGAGGCGGTGGGCGCTATTCCGTCCGGGACCAAACTGCCAAACGCCCCCGAGTGGAGCGCCCATATCACGCTTGATTACACCTGGCTGTTCGCTGGCGATATGGCGCTTAACTTTATGGTGAACCACACCACGCTCGCCGGTACGCTGAGTTCGCTTGCCATCGCGCCAAGTGTAGTACCCTCACGTCGCCAAACGGACATGCGCATCCTGCTGAGTGGTTCCGACGCGAACTGGAGCGCGTCACTGTTTGCAACCAACGTGACCAACCAGGACGAAATTACCTTTGACTGCGGCAGCCCTGGCTTTCCGATTTGCCTGGGCTTTCAGCAACCAAGGGTGATCGGTTTTGAAGTCACACTGCGACGCTCGAGATAGGGAGCAGCCATGAGCGGCCCCAACAAACGCCACCGGTTTGTCCAGGCGCAGATGATTAAGGTCGACTCATACTAGAGTCAGGATGACTTCATGGAAATAGGTGATTGGCGCGCAACACCGGTCGTGGGTCCGGTCTACAAGAGAATCCGCGAGCTCGGGTTGGAACGGAATGTCGCCGAACTCGATGCCTTCGGCTTTACCATCCTGCCGCCGGGCAAGGCTGCTCCGGTCGAATTCACCGACCGCATGCGTGGACGTCTGCTCGAGGTTGCCGAGCACCGTACGGGCGTCAAGCATGATGTTGAAAGTGGTGAACACGGGCAAGTCAATACCCAGCCCCACTTCAATCACCAGTACATCCTTTACTACCTGTTACTTGAAGACAAGGTCTTTCAGCAAGCAGCGACCAACCCGTACCTGTTGGCCCTGCAAACATACATGCTGGGAATGGACTGCGTTTTGTCGAGCGTGACTGCGTTCGTCAAATGGCGCGACGAGACCGGCTATGGCGAGACGCTGGGTCTGCATGCAGACACCACTGTCAAGCATCCGATCGCTATCGGACACGAGACGCATACCGCTAACAGCGCCTGGGTGTTGACTGACTACACCGAAGACAATGGCGCCATCGCCTTTGTTCCGGGCAGCCACCAGCACTCACGTCATCCGAAGCCCGGTGAAGGCGTAGCCGACGCCATCCCGGTCGAAGCCCCGGCGGGTTCTCTGCTGGTTTGGCACGGCAACCTTTGGCATGGCGCCTTTCCGCGCAAGAACGAGGGTCTGCGCCTGGTGGTGACCTACTATTTCAACCGCAGTTATCTGCAGGTCCAGGAGGACTATCGCCATACCGTGACGCCGGAGATTCTGTCGGACAACCCAAAGCGTCTGGCAGTACTGCTCGGGTTAGGCCATCCCTGGGGCTTTCAGAACAGCAACGGTCCGGACTTTTCCAGCGCCAACCGCGTATTGCATGAGGCCTACGAGGAGGCCGGAATTCACAACGTCGTAATTCCGACGCCGGGTGACTTCAAGTGAGGCGATGGTGAAGGCCTCACCGGCGATGTATTTCGAGTCGTTAAGCCAGCCATTTTTCAGGGTCTGCACGGCCGTGGTAACAGGCATCAGCTACGCGCGCCAGCACTACAACTTAGCCTAGGAGAGCCCGAGGCTTGTGTACATGGCAGCGGCCATGTGAAAGGGAATCATGTCGGGTTCAGGCCGCATCTGGTTCATCACGCGGCTGAACGCCAGCTTCTGGCTGCGGTCGACGATGACCAGCGAACCTCCCGCGCCACCCCACATACCGACGCTCTCGCTAGGCGATAGCGGCGCCGCGTCGCTGGGGAGACCGTACCCCAAACCGAATCGCATGTTCCTCCCGTACAATAGATCCACGCCAGCGACCCTTTCGCTGAAGGCCTCCTTCACTGTCTTATCATCGAGGAGCCGCACTCCATGGGCTTCACCGCCGCAGGCGACTACCGATTGGATCTTCGCTATGGAACGGGCGTTACCGTGCCCGTTAGCGGCCGGAATCTCCGCTTCTCGCCACCCGACCGTGTTGACGAAATCCTTCGGCCAGCGATGACTGTCGAACACCCTCTTTTGGAAAATCTCGTGTGGTAGTTGCGGCGCATCGGCCGTTGGTGTCGCCGAAACGATGACGTCTTTGTCGGAATAGAGATCTTTGTCGGAATAGAGGTCGGAGGTCCGAGCCTGGGCTTCAGGCGGTGTGCCGATGTGGAAATCGGCTCCGACCGGACCGGCCACCTCCTCACGGAAGAAGGTGCCGATCGACTTGCCCGTGACTCTCCGAACCACTTCTCCTAGAAGGTAACCTTGGGTCAACGGGTGATAGCCACTCTGGGTTCTGTCTTCCCACCATGGTTTCTGAGCAGCGAGCAGGGTGGTTACGGCGTTCCAATCGAGGAGCACCTCGGGGGCAACGGGATGATCGAATCCAGGTAGGCCCGCTGTGTGGCTCATGACGTGGGCGACGGTGATGCCTTCTTTTCCGTTGGCAGCGAACTCGGGCCAGTACTTGGCGACCGGGGCGTCGACCATGAGTTCGCCCCGACAGTAAAGCACCAGGATGACCAGGAAGGTCATGGTCTTGGTGCTCGAGTAGACGTTGACGATCGTGTCCCGCTCCCACGGCACCGAACGACCGAGATCCTTGTATCCAGCCCACACGTCGATCACCGGCTCTCCCTCGATGAACGCCGAGAAGGATGCCCCGACGTCACCGTGGTAACCGTGGTCGGTGAAGTTCTTGGTGAACGTTTCGATCACCAAGTCGAATTTTGAATCCCACGCGCCCTTGATCTCGGGAACGGAACTCAACAAGTCTCCAGAAGCCGCGTGCAGAGCCCCGGGGCTGAGCAGCGCCCGGCTGCCGACTCCGAGCATGGCGAGATACTGGAGGAAGGAACGGCGATCCAGGGCGGATCCCGTATTGGACGTCATCGGGGTCTCCTGGGAGTCTCTGGGGCTGAAGATGCC
>JAPOYW010000669.1 GCA_026706425.1 Gammaproteobacteria bacterium | reverse complement strand
TCCCTTGCGGACATCGCCCGCGGCGCCGGCCGAACCGGCGGCCCGCTGCTTGGTCGGGCCAGCCTGAACGCCCAGGGTGCCGGCGCGTCGTTCTCCTGCAACTTCACCGACACGGTAGTCGACACCGAGACCGGCAAGGTTGACGTGCTGAGCTTCACCGCTGTCCAGGACGCGGGCCGGGCGATCCACCCGTCGTACGTCGAGGGCCAGATGCAAGGCGGCGCGGTGCAGGGAATCGGCTGGGCGCTCAACGAGGAGTACATCTACGACGAGAACGGCGTCATGGAGAACGCCGGCTTCCTGGACTACCGGGTGCCGGTGGCGTCCGACATGCCGATGATCGACACCGAGATCATCGAGGTGCCGAACCCGTTCCACCCGTATGGCGTGCGGGGCGTCGGGGAGACCCCGATCGTGGCACCTCTGGCGGCCGTGTCGAACGCGGTCCGCGATCAGTTGGGTTTCCGGATTCCGGACCTGCCGCTGTCGCCGCCGAGGGTGCTGGAAGCCATCGACGGGCAGGGGGGTGACTGAGCCTTCCCCCAGGCCGCCGACCTCTCGCGGGTCGGCGGCAACGGCCCTCGCGTTCGCCGTTGCGCTCGCGTCGGCCATCTGCCTGCCGTCCGGGCAGTCGGCCCGCGCCCACCACGACGAGCCCCACGAACAGATGCTCGCACACACGATGTTGCACGAATACATCCATCTCTTGTATGGCCCAAGCGAATCGAATGCCGAGTCGAAAGCCCAGGAGTGGTACGAGCAGATCTACAATGCCCCGTCGCCCACTAGCTCGGACTTCCAACGAGGATTGCACGGAAAGGGGGGCACGAGTGAAACCGACCCCTGCGGCTAGACGACGGGATTCGCTTTGGTTGATGACCCTAGTGGGGGCCGTCGCCCTAGCCTTGGTGTTCGCCCTCATAGTCCAATGTACGCCCAGGACGCTATCGAATCCGAAAGGCCAAAGCGCGGCAAGCGTGACTAACGCTGGGCTGGGAGTCGCCGAGCACGCGGATCACGAGTCACAGCCTAGTCTGGCAACACGGGACTTTCCCGATGGGTCGGACCATGTTCCGTCTTGGGAGGAAGTGACTGAACGTTGTGACGAACTCGGTGGGGGCGCGGTCGCCAGCGATTTGTCGGCGGACTGCTTTTTGGCTCTTGAGGGATGGTTCCTCAACCGTCCTGTGAACCCATCCATTATTCCCATTCGCGATCCGGTTCGGTGGAAGCACGTGTTCAATGGCTTATCCGAGAAGCTGGATGACGTCAATGCGGCCTTAGCCGAAGAGTCGTGTTTCGTGCCATGGGGTGACATTCGTTACGAACTGGCGGAGCGGTGTCACGCACGCTCTATGGTCGAACTTCAAATAGCATTGGATGTGTGTTCGAATGTTGAAGACGAGGATTCGTACACAGTTGCAGTCGATGATTGGAATCTTGCCAATAGGGGGGTCGACCACTACTTATCTCGCGTGTGGCCGGTTCACTGGCAAGACGCGATTGACGAGCTCGATGGGTTTTCAGCCGATCAGACGTCGTATTGGAACGACCGGCGAAGACTGCTCAACGCTCGATACCGGACTGAGTGGACCCTCGCCCGGTGTTTCTCCGTATTTTCGGAACTTCCAGGACGCGACTCCGTTTCGTCGGCGAGGCTCCCGCCGCTAATGCCGCTCGCGGCGCGGTACGGGGATCCGGTTGCCACCGCGAATCACCCCGACTTGGCGCGCGCGGATCTTGACGGCGACCAGCGATTCCTATCCCGGTTGGTTGAACACAATCCGTTGCAAGCGTTCGTACACTATGCGGTTTTTTGTCCGGTGTGGGCCGAACAGCTGTCGCGACGGTTGGTTGCGGGGGAGTGGGACGAGATAGAGGAGTCGCTGCATGATGTGCTCGGAGATGAATTGACAAAGGATTATACGGTAGACGAGATCGTGGCGACCCTGGAACAACGCTCGACATTCCTGAGCACGAAATATCTGCTGGCCACTAGGTTTCTCGCCGGGCGGCTGAATGTGGAGATCGATGAGGCAATGCTCGATTGGCTAGCGCATCGTGGCAGATCGAGTTCGCTGGATGGCAGTGATTTGAACCTAGCACAATTCGAGGCGGAACAGCTGGCCGTTCGGCACTGGGCGCAATGACAGGACTTGGCCCCCCACCTGCTCCCCCACCTGCACTACGACTTGACGGAGAACGGAAACTTCGTAGACCCGGTACAAGGGCACAATCGCGAGTGAAGCTGGAGCCCCCCGCCGGGGCGGGCCGGCGCTGGCTGCTGGCGGTTTTGGCTTGTCTCGCGCTGGCAGTGGCGGTGCTGGTCCGGCTGCTCGCGGCGGGGCCGTCAGGCGGACCGGAGACCGCGGCCGCACCGGGTCTCGGGGGAGCGGGGATACCGTCCGGCGGCCCGGAGCCCAGAGCCGCCGGTGCCGGCGAAACGGCTGCGGACGGGGGACGTGCGCGGCCCGATTGGGAATTTGCCCCGGAGGAGGTGCTCGCCAACCCGGACTGCGGCGTGGAGGCCGGCTGGGGGATGCCGGCCGGCGACGTGGCGCTGGTGGTCGTACCCGACATTGAGTCGCCCGGCGCGCGTTTCGCGGTACTGGACGGGGACGGGACCCTTTTCGGCGGGGATCTGCCATTCCGCCCGAACCACTGGCGGCTCGGGCGGCGAGCCGACGGTGCCGTGGTCGCGGCGTTCGCTGACCGCCGCCGGAACTCCAAGGTGTCCAGGCCGCCTGAGTCCCCCGAGCCGCTATGGGTCTACGTCGATGGCGGGCTGGCCTACGAGTCGGAGAAGGCGTGGGACTTCGGCGTGGCCCGCGACGGCTCCTCGTTCTTCGCCGTCGAGCCGCTGGCCGGGGAGGCATCGCGGCTGGTCATCCACAACCTGAACCTCGGAGTTGAGACGCACCACGACCTTGATCGCGAGTTCAACCCGTTCACGGAAGGCGAGAGCCCGTACGGCGCGTTCTACTCGCAATCCGCCGAAGAGGTGATGTTCTGGCCGCCCCAGCAGCGCGACGGCGTGCTCGGCGACTACTGGTTCTACCCGGTCGGCGGCGGCGCGCCCCGGGTGGTGCGCGCGGTGCCCCGTGGGACTGGCGTGCCGCACCGGCAGGGCGGGGCGGCGACCGCCATGGACCCCCGAATGGTGCGGATTGAACGCATCGCAGGACGCACCGACGACCGCTTGATTTTCGACTCGAGCGAGACCGTCTACCACATCGCGGATCGGTCCGAGTCGTTTCCCGGCGACGGGCCCTCCGAGGTGGCGAAGTATGTGTACAGCGGCTATGGCGGCGCGGACGGGCCGCAGCGCACCGAGGTCTGGCGGCGGCTCGTGCCCATGCGCGCATCGACGTTCGCACGTGCCCCAGACGGGCCTTGGTTGGCGCTGGCGGACGGTGGGCGGCGGGTGTTTGCCCTGGACACTTCGACGGGCGAATACGCACTCGTGTTCCCGTCGTTGGAGGATCCGAGACTCCGGGTCCCGGAGGACGAGCGGCGGCGGCAGGTTCCGGGAATGGACATGAACTATGCGCAGCTGGCGTCGAAGTTGGCGCAGCTGGAGCGGTCGAGGGGAGTGCTCGGGCTGAGGGCGACGGTCGAGGATGTCGGGACACTCAGCGGAGTCTGGTTCGAGGACAGCAACCGGCTTGTGGTTCCGAGGTACTTGGGGAGGCGTCCGAACCTGCGGAAGGTGCACGACGTGTTCGAGATGGACACGGTCGAGCTGGACGAGGGCCCGGCGTTCCGGATCGAGAAGGACGACATTGCGTGTGGGCTAGGCGGCCTGCGCGGGTTTGACGTGCGCGACGGGCGGTTGGTCTACCCCGGCCCGAGGGTCGCGCCGGCCGATGACCATGCTTGGATGGCTGCAAGCCAGACGACCGGCAGGGATGAGACGCCGTGATGGCGGGCTGGGTTCCTGTAGGAAATCCCGACACACGCGTTTTCGGTCCTACACGGCGTACGACATTGGCCGCAAGCAACATCGCATTGATCGAGCGATTGGCCCATGCTTCCCGGCGATCGCGGTCTGCGCGAATGCCTGGAGGCCGCCAAGGTACACCCGAACTATACCGCGCCCGCCCCGGAGGGCGCCGGTCGGAGCGTCCCGGTCGGGTTCTGGTTCAACATCGGCATGCAGTCGAGGCGCGTCGCAAGCGACGCGTTCGAGGTGCGCATCGCCGAAGACGGCGCGGTGACCGTGATGGAAGGCAGTCCCGACATCGGCGGTTCCCGGGCCTCGATGGCGCTGATGGCAGCGGAGACCCTGGGCGTGCCCTACGAGCAGATCAAGGCCCACGTCGGCGACACCGAGAGCACGGGGTTCTGCAACGTGACCGGGGGCAGCCGCACGACGTTCGCGACCGGCATGGCTGTGGTCCAGGCCTGCGAGCGCCCCATCGCTTCGCTGATGGCCCAACCCATCCGCCTCCCACCGAACAGTCGGCGTCCGTCGCTGACGCGCCGGTCGCCCATTGTTCGATGGGGGTACTACATCGCCCAGTGCAAGCAGCGCGCGGCGCTGACCTGGGATCTCGACGAGGAACAGGTGGACTGGGTCGACGGCGAAGCGGTGCCGAAGCCCGGCGTCAACGCCGATGTGAAGCCGCTGTCGCTCGCGGACATCGCCCGCGGCGCCGGTCGGACGGGAGGCCCGCTGCTCGGCCGTGCCAGTCTGAACGCCCAAGGCGCGGGGGCGTCGTTCTCCTGCAACTTCACCGACACCGTCGTCGACACCGAGACCGGCAAGGTCGACGTGCTGAGCTTCACGGCGGTCCAGGACGCGGGCCGGGCGATCCACCCGTCGTACGTCGAGGGCCAGATGCAGGGCGGCGCGGTGCAGGGCATCGGCTGGGCGTTCAACGAGGAG
>JAPOYW010000484.1 GCA_026706425.1 Gammaproteobacteria bacterium | reverse complement strand
CGCTGTTCCTGCTCGACGCCGACGGCAACCCCGTGGCGATCCGACGGGCGTGACCGAGGTGTATCGCACGCGCTATCCCGACGATGCAGACGGCGACCTCACGCTTGCCGACTTCAAGGGCCTGCAGGTCGAACCGGGCTCGCGGCCGGAGGCCGGCCTCGGGCTCATCCCGGGCCGCGACGACCACTCCTGGCGGGTGAGCGCGCGCCAGGAGTTGAGCGACCGTCTGGAGGTGTCTGGGGCGGTCTCCCTAACGACGGGTGACACGTACATCCTGGAGTCCAACCAGAACCATTTCTTCGGCGCCGAGCCGCTCAGCGAGGGGTGGCGGGGAACGACGGGCACGCCATTCACGCCGTTCCAGAACCAGGTGCAGATGTGGGGCGAGTTCGAGTTCCTGCCCGATGTCGAAAGGTTCACGGAGAAGGAAGCACTGAGCGGCCACATTGCCGTCGATGGCCGGTTCCGGGAGGCCTGGGAATGGGAGACCGTGGTGTCACGTGCCTCGTCGGTAAACAAAGGCTTGCACCTGAACGCAGTGGACCGGTCCCGCCTAACCTGCCTCGGCTCGCCTTTCATCGACCAATGCTCGGTCGATCCGAGGCTCGGCACGCTGAACGTTTTCCACCTCCCCTGGTTCGGGCTGAGTTCCGAGGAGGAGTTCGTCGAAGTCTTCATCGACCCGAGGGCGCGCACCACCAACGAAAGCACCGACACCGAGTTCGCGTTCACCGTGCGCGGCCCGCTCTTCGAAGCACCCGGTGGGCCGGCGCAGTCACTTGTCAGCATCTCCCGGCGCGCCGAGGTGACCTACCTCTACGACGAAACCGGAACGCCGGGAGGTCGTGAGGCCCCGGACCAAACGTTCGGCGTGTTCCCCATTCTGGGCGGGGATCCCAATATCCGACGGGGATACGAGCACGAGATGACCCGGGACACGGATTCGGTGTCCTTCGAACTCAACGTGCCCCTGTTCGGTGGGGACAACGCCCGGCCAGGCCTGCAGGGCTTCGACGTCACCATCTCGGCACGCTACGACGACGTGACTTCGGCGGGTGGTCGCATCATCGAGACGTCATGCTGCCCGTTGGAACTCCTCTCGGAAACACCCGTGACGAAGGAGGACGCGATCACGGCCTGGTCCGCCGGATTCGTCTGGCAGCCGACCGCCTGGCTCCGGTTTCGCGCCAACGTCAACTCGGCCTACGCCGCGCCGCCACTAACTTCGTATGTGAAGCCGACCACCCGAACGCTCGCCACCCACACGTTCAGACCTGCGGATAGCTGGCTGCCGTTGCTGGACGAAAACGGAATGCCGATAACCGCGGACATCGTGGCCTACTACGGCGGAAATCCCGACCTCCTGCCCGAGAGCAATACGACGCGCAGTTTCGGCTTCGACGTGACGCCGGAGGCCATCCCCAACCTGGTGGCCCGCGTCAACTTCCACTGGAACGAACTCGTCGACCGCATCGCCGATTGGCAGCCGAGGTCCAGGGGAATCACGCCGGAAGCCTTCAATGCCGACGCGCCGGGCATCGACATCGACGAGGAGACCGGACGCCTCGTGTGGCCGAACAGCGGCCAACGGGCCAACCTGGGCAGGGTGCGCACCAACGGCGTCGACCTCGACGTGACCTACTTCGTGGATTCGCCCTTCGGCGACCTCGATCTGCGCTTCGACTACGCCTACCTGGACGAGAGCGTGTGGTGGCAGGTGGACGACTGCGGCCCCCAAAGCAGGGACTGCGGCTACCCGGTCTATGGCGAACCCGTAGACGTGGTGGGAGAAGTGCCCCTCCGGGTGTTCGACGAGTCGACCGACTTCTACGTCACCGCACCGTTCGACGTGGCCCCTCGGCATCGCTTCGATCTGCGTGTCGGTTGGGCGTGGCGAGGATGGCGCGTCGATGTGACGAAGAGCTACCAATCGCAGACCGTGAAGGGAACGAGCCGCTACAATCTCCAGACAAGCGAGCGGATCCGGGGCTCGAACACCGTGACCGCAGCCAACCCCGTCAACCTCGTGGTTGTCTACGACTTCGAGAAGGTCGAGCGCAAACCCGACATACTCCGCCACACGCGTGTCCGGCTCAGCGTGCCCAACCTCTTCAACGACAACGCCAAGTTCGATCTCCAACCCGTGTTCGATTCCGACCCCGGGGGCTTGTTCGATTCCGTGGCGTCGAGACCGCGTGGCCGCGCCTTCACGCTGACCATCGACAAGAAGTTCACGAGGGACTAGTCGAGGGGCACGCATCCCAGGCGGAACCCCTTTCCGGGCTAATCCCGGTCGTGCGGCGCAGCACATGTGTGCTGCGCCGCCGACGGCAGCGTGCCGCGGCCCCCGCGGCGGCTACAATGGCAACCGCGCATTCGACACTGCGGGCTGCCACGCATGACCGACCGGAAGATCTGGCGCGACGGCGAGTTCATCGCCTGGGAAGACGCCACCGTCCACGTGCTGGCGCAGAGCCTGCAGCGCGGGTCGCTGGCCTTCGACTACATCAGTGTTCACGAAGCCCGTCGCGGCACCGCGATATTCCGCCTGCGCGACCACATCGAACGGTTGGAGACGACCTGCCGTATCGTCGGCCTGCCGCTCGAGTACGCGGTCGACGAACTGGTGGATGCCTGCGCCGAAACCGTGCGCCGCAACCCCGGTGCCAAGTCCGTCAAGATCAGCGCGCTGATGCCTTCCGTCGAAGCGGAGTTGATCCCCGAGAATCCCCATGTCGCGGTGTACATCGCCGCCTACGACAGCGATCGGGATTTCCCCTCCCTAAACGCCGAACTGAGACGTCGGCGACGGCAAGCCGTGTCCTTGAAGATCGAACGGGAAAAATCGGGCCGTCGCGAGGACGTCATTCCCCCGCACGCCAAGGTGGCCGCCAACTACACCGCCGCCATGACGGCGAAGTGGCGGGCCCGCAACGAGGGATTCGACGACATCGTGCTGCTCGACGAGCACGGCAATCTCACGGAGGGTCCGACCGCCAACCTGTTCCTGGTCGACCGTGACGGCGACCTGGCTACCCCGCCCGCGAGCAAGGTCCTGCTCGGCATCACCCGCGACTCGATCATCAAACTCGCGCCGGCGGTTGGACGACGATGTGTTGAACGCGATATCGCCGTCGATGAGCTGGCCAGCGCTTCGGAGGTTTTCCTATCCGGAACCTCCGCCGGCGTATGGCCGGTGGTCAGTATCGACGGCGAGCAGGTCGGCGATGGGCAGATGGGACCCGCGACATCCCGATTTGGAGACAAATACCGAGCCGTCGTGCGGGGCGACGAACCCGCGTTCGAGCACTGGCTGCACTACGTGTGATCGCGACCGCGCCACGGCGCGGAAGTCGGTTCCGTCGGCGGGGCTGGGAGGCAAGCGCGCCATTTGCTTTCTCCGGGGGGGGGGGCGCGTGTAACATGGTCGGTGGGGATTTCGGGAGAAGCAACGATGGCTTGTAGTGTTACTTTCGTTCGGGGCCTGGTCCGTGGTATCGGGTTTTTGATTGTTGCCGTTGCGTTGCCGGCGGCGGCGCAAGGCGAGGAAGGGGGCGGCGATAGGTCCGCCGACGATGACGTCGACGTGGTGATCGTCACTGGCACGCGCCTGAAGGGCGTCGATCCGGCGTCGCCGCGTATCACGATTACCAGCGAGCAGATCGAACGCGGCGGCTATGCGAGCATTGAGGACGTGTTGCGCAACCTGCCGCAGAACCTGGGATCGGCGAACGCCGCAGCGACCCAGCTCTTCCAGGGCGAGTACGGCAGCAGCCGCGTGCCGTTTGGCGCGACGCTGGGCGCCAGCGGCATCAACCTTCGCGGCCTGGGCACCCGATCGTCGCTGGTGCTGATCAACGGCCGCCGCAAGGCGCGCTCGTCGCTCGACGTTCAGGACCTGCTGACGGACACCTCGTCGATCCCGCTGGCGCAGATCGAGCGCATCGAGATCATCACCGACGGCGCCTCGGCGATCTACGGCGCCGACGCCGTGGCAGGTGTGCTGAACGTCATTCTGCGTGAAGACTACGACGGCCTTAGCCTGGGTGTGCGAACCGAGACGGCGAGCAACGATTCCAGCCGTGACCGATTCGACCTGGGCCATACCTTCAGTTGGGGTAGCGGCTACTTCACGACCTCGGTCAATCTCGAGCAGACCGAGCCGACCAATCCGAACAAGCTGATCCGCTCGGGCCCGGATGGCGTCGGTGATTTCACGGATGTCGGCGGCCTCAACCGGCGCGCTTACGGCATCGGCCCGGCGGGTCAGGGGTCCGTGCTGTCGGTGGCCGCGATCGTACGCCCCTGGGGCACCACCCGATATGCCGGGGAGCCGCTCGACGGTCCGAACCCGTTCCTGCCGCGCGATCCGGCAACGGGCGACATACTCGGTCCACGGGACCCCGGCGTGCCATCGGTCTACAACGAGGAGGACCTGGGCCCGAAAGTGCAGCGCCACTCGTTCCGTTTCAACGGCGAGCAGCGCTTCCGCGAGTCGCAAACGCTGAGTGTCGAGTTCGGATACGACAATCAGCAGGACGACAACCACCTCGGATTCAATACCGTTAGCTTCAACGGCACCAACCCGCGCGGCTGGCAGGGCAGCCTTCTGGTTCCGCGCGCCGGCGGCGGCTCGCAACGCCTCAACGGTGCAACCAATTACCTGTTACTGACTGCCACCAACCCGAATAACCCCTACGGCCAGGAGGTGCTGGTGGGGTACGACATGCTGGCCGAGTCGGCGCTGATCGCGGCGCAGGCGCTGCCGATCGCGAGCGAACTCGAGAACACGTTCGTCAACCTGGGCATGGACGGCAACCTGCCGCTTGATGGCTGGACCTACGACGTGAGCGGCAGCCTGAGCCGCGAGGAGACTGTGTCTCGCAACTATCTGGGCGACCCTTTCGACGACGCTTCGGTAAACA
>JAPOYW010000117.1 GCA_026706425.1 Gammaproteobacteria bacterium | reverse complement strand
CTAAGTGCTTGTTTATAGGACGGCACATCCTCCATTTGCCGGCCGTCGTCCAAGCATCAACGCCGTTCGATTCGTCACCCTAATTCGGAGACCGCACACTAGGACCACCTAGGGAACGACCGAGTCGTCCTTACTCCCGCCTGCCCCGCTGGATGGACACGCACCGCTTGCGAAGCGCAATCATCGTGTAACCCCATCGCGGCGGCAGACTGAATTCGAGTGGGCGGTCGCATTGCGCCAGCGGCGGCGATGCGCTAGCGAGAACCCAGTTCGCCGCCGCCGCCGCGAAGCCAGTTGGCGGCGCGCTCCCGCGTCGCGTCGAGCACCGCTTCGTAGTGCGCCGGGTGCGGCGGCATCAGGCCTGCGGTTGTCCTGTTGAATATCCCGTGCGGATACAGCTTGCCGGTGCGCCCGTCCACAGCCACGAAGACCTCCTTCTTGATGGGGGGCCACGACAACGCCACCTCGGGAAGCTCGCCAAGCGAAATCCCTTGCTCGATGGCCCGGGGCGATACCCACCCGGTCTGGACCCAGACGATCCAGGTGGTCTCGACGGCATACTCCCTGGTGTCGACCTTCATGCCCATCGGGTTGAACTCGGGAGCCTCGAGCAGCCCCGGCGGCAGCTTCGGCAGCCCGTAGACCGGGCCGGGCGTCTCCGGGGCCACGTCCGCCAGCGGATGCGCCCACAGCCCCCCGTGCAGCAGGACGGGATCGAGATGGCGGAGGTACGTCTCGACCACGTCCAGCACAGCCCGTTCGGACAGGCACCCGGCACAGAGCACGGTGCCCTCCTCTTCTCGGGCAGCCGGGGCAGGGTCCGCAACGGCGGCGGCGGCCGGTTCCGCTGCGGCGGGGAGGGGCGGCGGGAACGCGGCCTTCGGGGTTGCGGGCGCCGCCCGGGCAGGGTCCGCAGGTCGCGACGGGGCGCCCTCCCGCGCAACCAGCGCAAGCGCGACGACCGCCGCTGCGGCCACGGTCGCCGCAGACGCCGCGAGGACGGGCTTCCTCCTGCGCGGCACGGGGTCTCCCCCGCTGCCTATTCGCACTGTGGTCATGGAACCTCGACGATCGGAATGCCCCACTCCACCAGCACCCGAAACCAGTCGTCCAACGCGAACGGATCGGGATCGAGCGGCGGGTCTTCATCTCCCGACGATAGCGGTCCGCCAGCATCTCGCGCGCCCGCTTGTGCAGGGTCGCCGGGGAGACCACCCCGCCCTTCAGCTTTCTCATCGCTTTGAGGTATAGGTCGAAGGCGATGTGCGCGCCCAAGTCGCTGGCGACCCTACCGTACGCCTCGAAGACCAGATTGCCCAAATCGTGCGCGCAGCCGGCAGCCCTGGTTGCATTGCCCAGGGCAGAACAGAAGGTTCCGGCGAGAATGCCCGCCACGTTGTCGGCCGACGGGGCGTCCTCGGGCGCGACGCCTGCCACGCGGTGAGCGACGATCTTCGCGAAACCCTCGTCGACGCCATATTTCTTGATTTCCGCCTCGCTGCATGGGAGGGTGGGACACGGGAACCCGAAGTTCTTCTTGAACCAGCTATGCGCCGTGGATCGTGCCTTCGTCCGCGGAGGGGTACAAAACGAGCGTATCATGCTCGTCGTTGTAAACGCCCCCAGCGGTAGGAAGCGTGGGATGTGCGTTCATCATCATGATGACGTGCAGCGTACCGCCCGACCCCAATTGCTTATCGCCGACGCCTCGGTCGCGCCTTGGACCGCGGGCTGCGGGCGCGGCCCGGGCGGGGTCCGCAGGTCGCGCCCTGCGGCGATGCGCTAGCGAGAACCCAGGTCGCCGCCGCCGCCGCGAAACCAGCTGGCGGCGCGCTCCCGCGTCGCGTCGAGCACCGCTTCGTAGTGCGCCGGGTGCGGCGGCATCAGGCCTGCGGTTGTCCTGTTGAATATCCCGTGCGGATACAGCTTGCCGGTGCGCCCGTCCACAGCCACGAAGACCTCCTTCTTGATGGGGGGCCACGACAACGCCACCTCGGGAAGCTCGCCAAGCGAAATCCCTTGCTCGATGGCCCGGGGCGATACCCACCCGGTCTGGACCCAGACGATCCAGGTGGTCTCGACGGCATACTCCCTGGTGTCGACCTTCATGCCCATCGGGTTGAACTCGGGAGCCTCGAGCAGCCCCGGCGGCAGCTTCGGCAGCCCGTAGACCGGGCCGGGCGTCTCCGGGGCCACGTCCGCCAGCGGATGCGCCCACAGCCCCCCGTGCAGAAGGACGGGATCGAGATGGCGGAGGTACGTCTCGACCACGTCCAGCACCGCCCGTTCGGACAGGCACCCGGCACAGAGCGCGGGACGGCCCTCCTCTTCTCCGGCAGCCGGGGCAGGGTCCGCGACGGCAGCGGGGGACGGTTCCGCACCGGGGGGCGGCGACGGCGGGAACGCGGCCTTCGGGGCTGCGGGCGCGGCCCGGGCCGAGTCGGCAGGTTGCGCCGGGGCGTCGTCCCGCGCAACGAGCGCCAGCATGACGGCCACGGCCGCAGCGACGGCGGCCCCGGACGCCGCGAGGACGAACTTCCTCCTACGCAGCACGGGTTTTGCGCCGCTGCCTTTTGGCCGTGTGGTCATGGAACCTCGACGATCGGAATGCCCCACTCCACCAGCACCCGAAACCAGTCGTCCAACGCGAACGGATCGGGATCGAGCGGCGGGTCTTCATCTCCCGACGATAGCGGTCCGCCAGCATCTCGCGCGCCCGCTTGTGCAGGGTCGCCGGGGAGACCACCCCGCCCTTCAGCTTTCTCATCGCTTTGAGGTATAGGTCGAAGGCGATGTGCGCGCCCAAGTCGCTGGCGACCCTACCGTACGCCTCGAAGACCAGATTGCCCAAATCGTGCGCGCAGCCGGCAGCCCTGGTTGCATTGCCCAGGGCAGAACAGAAGGTTCCGGCGAGAATGCCCGCCACGTTGTCGGCCGACGGGGCGTCCTCGGGCGCGACGCCTGCCACGCGGTGAGCGACGATCTTCGCGAAACCCTCGTCGACGCCATATTTCTTGATCTCCGCCTTGCTGCATGGGAGCGTGGGACACGGGAACCCGAAGTTCTTTTCAAACCAGATGTGCGTCGTCTCGTGCGGGATCGTGCCTTCGTTTGCGGAGGGGTACAAGACGAGCGTATCGTGCTCGTTGCTGTAGACGCCCCGAGCGGTAGGCAGCGTGGGGTGTGCGTTCTTCATCATGATGACGCGCAGCGTACCACCCGGCCCCAACTGCTTGTCGCCGAGCGTTTCGGCTGCGCCCTGGATCTTGCGGTATGCGGCCTTTGCGGCCCCGCAGTCGGCTCTCGACGCTGTTTTCTCGCACTGGGGTCTCAACACGATTTCCGGTTCGTGGGAGGGGCCCTCCAGTTTCGGTACGGTCTTGAGAACAAGCGTCGCGTCGCGTCGATTGTGGTTCGCCGGATCCGTGCTCGTGTATACCGACACTTTCTGCGTATCGTCTTCGTTCGCCGCGGTCGTGCCGGCCGCAACTACCAGCCCAAGCGCCCATAGACATCTCTTGAATCCCATCGTGGTTGTCCCTCCTAGCCCAGTTCAACAAGCCCAGACGCGCTCGCTGACCGTGCGCCGGGCTGTTGTCGAATCCGCCTACCTGTTACGCAGGAGCCGCCTATTCAATGCAGGTGGTTGTTGTATTCGACGGCGTCTTCCGACAGAAAAGAGCAGATTGACACCGCCGAAATTACGCTCCAGCGCGGAGCGCACTGCCCACACACGAGCAGTGCGCTCCGCGCTGGACCTCCGCTCCAGCGCGGAGCGTGTCAAGCGGGATAGTTATGTCAATTCGGAATGTAGATAGGGAATCGTTATAACCAGGATCTAAATGGCGGTCCGGTCAGGTGCACAAAGCGCTAGGCCGAACTCCTGTCGCGACTTCCACCTCGCCGGTTGATGCAAGTTGGCCCATACTTCGCATATGCCCGTTCACACACATTCGCCCGAGGAAGTCGACAAGATGCGCACCGCCGGCCGGCTGGCGGCAAGCGTGCTGGAGATGATCGGCGAGCATGTCGAACCCGGGGTGACCACCGAAGATCTCGACCGGATCTGCCACGATTTCATCGTCAACCAACTCGACTGTGTTCCGGCACCACTCAACTACACGTTCGGGAGGGACCAGCCACCGTTTCCGAAGTCCATCTGCACCTCCGTCAACCATGTCGTCTGCCACGGCATCCCGTCGCCGAAGAAGGTCCTGAAACGCGGCGACGTCATGAATCTCGACGTGACCGTCATCAAGGACGGTTTCCACGGTGACACGAGCAAGATGTTCTTCGTCGGGAAGCCGAGCGTGCTCGCCAAACGCTTAGTCGACATCACCCAGGAGTGCCTCTACGAGGGCATTCGGCAAATCCGGCCCGGCGCCCACGTGGGGGATATCGGCCATGCCATTCAGTCGCTGGCCCACGCCAACCGCTTCTCCGTGGTCCGAGAGTTCGGGGGGCATGGCATCGGACGCCGGTTCCACGACGAACCACAAATCCTGCACTACGGCCAGCCGGGGAACGGCGCCAGGCTCGAACCGGGTATGACGTTCACGATCGAGCCGATGATCAACGCCGGCAGGCGACACGTGAAGCTGCTCCCCGACCAGTGGACCGTGGTGACGAAAGACCACAAGCTGTCCGCCCAATGGGAACACACCCTGCTGGTCACCGAAGACGGCGCAGAGGTCTTGACGCGTCGTGCCGAGGAGCCGTTCTAGCCCGCCCAACGGCATGGAAACCGATCATTCCGAGAGTCTCGAGGCGCCGGCAACCGCCGCCGTCACCGACATGCGCCTCGACACCGCCGAGTTGCGACGCCGCATCGCCCAGGCCGATCGGGCACTGGCCGACGAATTCTGGTCCGGCGCGGACATCGACGAGCTGGTGGCGGAACGGGCGCGGTTCATCGACGCGTTCCTGGCGGAGATCTGGCAGCACTGGT
>JAPOYW010000345.1 GCA_026706425.1 Gammaproteobacteria bacterium | reverse complement strand
GAGGGGGTGCCTGACATAGCCCTCGGCATCCACGGTGAACTCCATGGTTACCGATCCGATGCCGGCGTCGTGTCCGACTTCCTCTTGATATACCTGATCGGGGACATGGAGCGGCTTGTATCTCTCGGGCCGGGTAAACCCTCGCGCGGTCCCGATGGCCAGGCAGTGCTCGGTGGCTCGATCCCGTTCGCCGAGCCGCTCGAACGCCTCCACTAGTTTCGCGCGCGCCATCAGCACGAGTTCGCGGTCGCTGGGATTTGCCGCAACGACAGCCGACATGGGCTCGATTGCGTCCCGGTAGCGATCATCGTCGAGATGGCCGTGGCCCAGCCAGTACCGGGCCAGTGCGAGTTTGTCGGTCAGGGCGAGGCGTTCGTAGGTTCCGGCCGCCCCGGCAAGGAGTTCGGTGGTGCCTTGCGTCAATATCTGTGTGGCGCCCTCGACCTTGAGGTCCGCAACGAACTCGCTGTCCTCGCCGTGTCGCCGGCTCGCCAGCGCCAAGGCATTGTCGAAGTGCTGCCGCGCCTGCTCCGGGGAACCGGTGTGCGCCAATTCCACCTCGACCTGGACAATCTCCACGGCATCGCCGCCCAACGCCTTCTCGACCAGGCCGCGGGCTTCGAGCAGCGCCCGATAGGCCTCGGAAGCCCGACCGGCCTTGGCCAGTGCGAAGCCGCGGTTGAACGCCAGCAACGCGATTTCGGGGCTGTCGGGGGCCAAAACGTCCCGGCCCAGTTGCAGGGCTTCCTCCGCATGGGTCGCCGCGTCGCCGAAGCGGGACTCCGCAACCGCCTCGCCGTAGGCTCGATAGGCCGCGTTGAACTCCTTGCGCGGATTCGCAGCGATGCAAAGCGCCAGTGCCACCGCAGTGGCGCCGAGTAGGATGCGATAGGTCATAGCAGGGACCCCCAATGCCTGCATACCGCCATTTGATGCCGGGTGCAGGCCGATGTCAACGCGGGCGAAGGAGGCAACGCAACCCCATTGCAACGCGGGCCTCAAACAGATCCCGCGCCGAGGATGCGGCCAACCAAGGTTGCGACTCCGTTCCTCTGATTGCTGTCCGTCGTCCAGTCTGCCGCCTCTTTGACGAGTGGATCGGCATTGCCCATGGCGACACCGAACGCCGCGCCCC
This sequence comes from Gammaproteobacteria bacterium, assembly GCA_026706425.1. Lineage (GTDB taxonomy): Bacteria > Pseudomonadota > Gammaproteobacteria > Pseudomonadales > Azotimanducaceae > VXYL01. Next base: position 3,826 of record JAPOYW010000345.1, on the reverse strand, counting down.
GGATCATGGGCAGGTCGTTGGCCGCATCGCCTACGGCACAGATCGCCGTGGCGTCTAGCCCTGCCGAGGCCGCGAACCGTCGGATTCCAAACCACTTGTCGACGTGGCCCAGGATCGTCTCGAGATACCATCCGGGCGTTCGCTTGGACGCCACGAGAACGGTCGCGTAGTCACCGGAATCGTTGATGTCGTCCTCCAGTTCGCGAAGGTCGTCCCGGTCGCCGAACGCTCCCACGACGAGCACGTCGTCATGACCGGACCGCTCGGGTGTCGGGTCGGCCCGGCCGGAATCGCCGCCGACATCCGCGTAGTAGCGGGTCGGCTCATTCCACGCAACGCCTGCATCCACCACGAAATCCGGGCCTCCCCGGCCATCGGCGTCGCGTTGCAGGATCAGCGACTGTCCCCGCCGGCGGGCGAGCGCCAGGAGTTGCTCGACCTGGCCGACCGCGAACGGTTCGCTGTGAATCGTGTCGCCGGCCTGGGACTTGGTTAGCGCACCTCCCAGGCACACCGCGGGCAGGCTCAACGAGAGCTGATCCATGGCCTGTCGGGTCGTTCGGTACCGCCTACCCGTCGCCAGGACGAGCGGCAACCCTTCCAGGTGGGCACGACGCAGGGCGGCACGCGTTTCCGGCAACACCCGATTGTCCTCGGTGACCAGCGTGCCATCGACGTCGATCGCGAGTAGAGATATGCGCATGGGCGTATTGCGCGGGAACGGCAAATGACGGACACACGGTAGCACGCTCGCCCTCCGCTCACCCCACCCGTGTCGGACGGTATTCCATGCAAACGCCCGAAACTCCGAAACTCCCGGTAGCTTTTGCCGAGGCGAGTTGTCAGAATCGGGTCACAACGAGCCTCGAGGGGCGGAGGACGCTAGTGAATCTACTTGATTGGTGGTACGGCGTGGTCGGCTTGTCCATAACCGCGACCGTGGTCTACACCCTCATCGTCACGCATCTCACGATCATGTCGGTCACCCTGTACCTGCACCGGCATTCCGCGCATCGCGCCTTGGACCTGCATCCCGCCCTCGCCTTCTTCTTCCGGGCATGGCTGTGGCTCACCACGGGCATGAGCACCAAGCAGTGGACCGCGATCCACCGCAAGCACCATGCGCTGGTGGAAACCGAGGACGATCCCCACAGCCCGCAGGTCCACGGCCTAAAGGAGATTCTCTGGAAAGGCACCGAGTACTACCGCGCCAGCGCAACGGACGAAACGCTCGAGAAGTACGGCAAGGGCACGCCCGACGACTGGTGGGAGCGTCACATTTTCACCGCGCACTCCTTTTGGGGCATCGGCACCATGGCCGCCGTCGACGTGCTGCTCTTCGGCAGCCTCGGCATCGTGATCTGGGCGGTGCAGATGCTGTGGATTCCAGTACTCGCCGCCGGCGTGATCAACGGCGTCGGCCACGCCGTCGGCTACCGCAACTTCGAAACCCCGGACGCGTCCACCAATATCGTGCCGTGGGGCATCCTGATCGGCGGCGAGGAAATGCACAACAACCACCACACCTATCCGAACTCGGCGAAGTTCTCCGTCAAACCCTGGGAGTTCGACATGGGTTGGTTCTGGATCCGGCTGTTCGCCGCTTTCGGCTTGGCGAAACCACGCTCCACCGGTCCGATCGTCGCCCGAGCGAACGACAAGGCGCACATCGACATGGACACGGTCTGGGGCGCGTTGAACGACCGTTTCCGGGTCATGTCGCGCTACGCCGAAAGCGTCGTCGGCCCGCTGGCCAAACTGGAGATCCGCCGCGCGGACGGCACCACCCGCCGTCTCCTCCGGCGCGCCAAGAACGTTCTCTGCCGCGAGGAGATGCTGGTCGGCGAGCGGGAACGCCGGGACATCAAGGCGATCCTCGAATCGAGTCCGATCCTCAAGACGATCTACGAGAAGCGCCTGGAACTGAACGCCGTCTGGGCGAAACGCGGCGGCAACCGCGACGACCTGCTGACCGCCTTCAAGGACTGGTGCGTCGCGGCGGAGAACACGGGAATCCAAGCACTACGCGACTTCGTGGCGGAGTTGAAGTCGTACACGATGCCCCTCGGTCGGGCGGTCGCGCACTAGCGCCGAGGTCGCCTACCGCGCCGCGATCGGCACCGTACCCACCACATCGTCGATGACGAGTTCGGCGATGTCGTCGTCGGTGAGACCCGCGTATTCCTTGAGCACTTCGCTCGTATGCTCCCCGAGGAGCGGTGCGCGTTCGTTCGGCGGTGGCGCGGCGCGCCGGAACCGGTAGGGCTGCCCGGGGTAGTGCTTGGCGCCAAGGCCCGGCCGATCCTGAAGCCGTAGGCCTTCGCGGGCCGCGATCTGGGGATCGGCGAGCAGGTCCGGACCGTCCATGACCGCACCCGCGGGTATCCCTGCGGCCTGCAAGTCGGCCATCAACGCCAAGTGTTGCCGGTGCGCCGTCCACGCGGCGATGGCGTCGTGGCACCCGGCACCGGCCTCGGCAATCTCGCGATCACCCACCATCTCGGCAAGTGCGGCGCAATGCGTTTCGGTCTTGCAGGTAATGGCGACCCACCGGTCGTCGCGGCAGGGATAGACACCCTGCAGCGGGTAGTGGTGATGACCGTTGCCGACCCGGCCGGGATCGACACCGGCGAGCGACCAGGCCGTCATCGCGTCGCCGACATAGAGGCTGCAGGCCTCCACCTGCCCGAAGTCGATGTGCTGCCCCTCGCCGGTGCGGTCGCGGTGATTCAGCGCCGCGAACAACGCGTTGGCGCCCATGACCCCGGAAAAAAGGTCGCCGCCGGTGGTGCCGGTGAACAGCGGTTCGCCGCCGGGGTAGCCGGTGAGATGGGTGAAGCCCGCCATCTGTTCGGTGGACATGCCGAACGCCACGTAGTCCCGCCAGGGGCTGTCGGCACCGAAGCCGGACAACGAGATCATCACGAGGCGCGGATTGATGTCGCGCAGCGTGTCGTAGGCGAGGCCGAAATTGGCCATGACACGCGGCGTGTAGTTCTCGATGAGGACATCTGCATCCTTCACCATTTTCTTCAAGATCCGCACGCCGCGTGAATCCTTGAGGTTCAGCGTGATCCCGCGCTTGTTGCGGTTCACCCAGTTGAAATAGGGGGAACTCTCCCAGCCCGGCAATTCGGTGTTGGCGTTCGACGAGGCGCTGCCGCGCCAGCCGTCGATGCGCTGGATCGACTCGACCTTGATGACCTCCGCACCGGCGTCCGCGGCGATCTGGGCGCACACCGGTCCGGCGAAGAACATGGACAGGTCGAGGACGCGCACGCCCTCCAGGGGCGGCGGGTTGGCGCCGTCGAGGGAATCGTGGGTTCGCGACGGGGACACGTTCGACAGGCTTGAGAGCACCTGCTCAGTGTGTTCACCAAGCACCGGCGGTCGGCAGGGACGGGGTTCGGTGCCGGTGGCACGAAACGGGATGCCCGGCACCTCCACCGTCCCGGCCACGGGGTGGCCGAGCGGCACGATGAACCCCCGGTGCCGGTGCGGCGGCAAGTCGAACACTCCCGCCATGTCCGGCACGAGGCCGAACGGCACGCGCCACGCCTGCGCCTCGTGGAATAGCGCCTCCGCGGTCCGATCCGCGAGAGCTTCCCGGAACGCGGCACGGATCTCGTCGACGCGTTCGTCCGCAGTCACCCAGGACAGGGTCCGGTAGCGTTCGTTTTCGGCGATGTCCTTGCGTCCGAAAAACTCGCACAGCATGCGCCACTGCGGGCGCGTCAGGGCGTTGATGCCGATGATCCCCTCGGCCGTCGGCAGCATGCAGCACGTACCGGCACACGCACCTACGCAGGAATAGCGACCCGGGACG
>JAPOYW010000611.1 GCA_026706425.1 Gammaproteobacteria bacterium | reverse complement strand
GGTACCCGTCCTCGTCGTACTCGACCGGGGGCACCGGCTCGTACAATGCGCGTGCGTGGATCACGGACAGCGGCGTCTCGCTGCCCGGGGCGCTCGGGACGGTGCGCGCGACGGCGGTCTCGCCGCCAGGGAAGGATGTCTCGGCCACGCTCGGAATCTACCACAGCGAACTCTTACTGCGTGCGAGGACGCATAGTGCACCGGTCGGGAATCCCCGCATGAGCGAAATCGCCCCGAAGCCGTGTGCGAAATAGCTGAAAATCCACTTGTGACCCCGGCGGCGGTAATGGATAGAATCCCCGCCCTTCCTCGCCTTGGATCGCCCGCCCTTGGAACTCCTGTTCGACTATCTCGGCTTTCTCGCCAAGACGGCCACGATCGTGGTGGCCGTCGTCATCATCCTATCCGTCGTCACGGCCGCAGCGGCCCAACGCACGATGCGTGGACCGCCCATGGGACACATCCAGGTCATCCGCATCAACGAACTCCTGCACGACATGCGCCGGGTGATCGAGGAGGCCGGACTGCCCCGATCCGCCGCGAAGAAGCAGCGCAAACGCGATGCGAAAGCCCGCAAGAAACAGACACACGACGAAGCGCGCCGACGCGTCTTCGTGTTGAGTTTCGAAGGCGATATGGCCGCCAGCGGGGTCGATTCCCTGCGCCGGGAGATATCGGCGGTCTTGGGCACGGCCAGGGACGAGGACGAGATCCTGGTTCGCCTGGACAGCGCCGGCGGCATGGTGCACGGCTATGGCTTGGGCGCCTCGCAGCTCGCCCGGGTTCGCAGCAAGGGCGTCAAGCTGACCGTTGCCGTGGACAAGGTCGCCGCGAGCGGCGGCTACATGATGGCGGCGGTGGCGGATCGCATCCTGGCCGCTCCGTTCGCGGTGGTGGGCTCCATCGGCGTCGTCGCGCAGATCCCCAACGTGCATCGCCTGCTCAAGAAGCACGACGTGGATGTCGAAGTGCTTACCGCCGGCCGCTACAAACGCACGTTGGACGTGCTGGGCGAGAACACCGAGGAGGGCAGGGACAAGCTCCGGGACGAACTGCATGACGTCCATGCCCTGTTCCAGGAGTTCATCGGCAACTACCGCCCGGGGCTCGACCTGGAAACCGTCTCCACGGGCGAGGCGTGGTACGGCCAGCGGGCCCTGGACCGCTCGCTGGTCGATGAACTCGTCACCAGCGACGAGTACCTGGCCTCGGCGTGCGACGAAGCGGACATCCTCGAAGTCTCCTGGGTACAGCCGAAGAAGCCGATCGAACGACTGTTCGGTCAGACGACGCTCGCCGTCGGGAAGCTGATCGACCGGTTCCTGGATCGAACAATGGGAGGATTGAGATGACTACCCCGAATGCCGGCCGGTTCCGCGCGTTCCGCGTCGACAAGACCGAGGATCGTCGCTATCCGAGGAGTGTTGTCGAGCGCAATGTCGATGACTTGCCCGAAGGCGATCTGTTGATCGATGTCGCGTACTCCTCGCTCAACTACAAAGACGCCTTGTCGGCGACGGGCAATCCCGGTGTCACGCGGAACTTTCCCCATACGCCCGGCATCGACGCGGCCGGAACGGTCCTGGAATCGGGATCCGAGGACTTCCCACCGGGCACTGAGGTCATCGTGATCGGCTTCGATCTCGGGATGAACACGCCGGGCGGCTTCGGCCAACGGATTCGCGTTCCCGCGTCCTGGGCGGTGCCGATGCCCGACGGTCTGGATGTCCGCTCAAGCATGATTCTCGGCACCGCAGGATTCACCGCCGCGCTCAGCATCGACAAGCTGGAGCGCGCCGGGATGACTGCCGATGGCGGGCCCGTGCTGGTGACCGGCTCGACCGGTGGGGTGGGGTCGGTCGCCGTCAAGCTGTTCGCCAAGCTCGGCTACGAGGTCCACGCGGGTACCGGCAAGTCCGATCGACATGAATACCTGCATGGTCTCGGTGCCAGCGCGATCGTTTCCAGAGAGGATCTGCTCGCCGGGGCCGAACGCCCTCTCGGGCGCGAGACCTGGGGCGGGGTGGTTGACACGGTGGGCGGCCAGATTCTCGTCAACGCCGTGAAATCGCTGCGCTACGGGGCAAGTGCAGCCGCTTGCGGGTTGGTCGCTTCACCGGAGATTCCCGCGACGGTCTTTCCGTTCATCCTCCGTCACGTCAATTTGCTTGGCATCGACTCCGTGGAGTTGCCGGTGGCGGACAAGGCGCGCATCTGGAAGAAGCTCGCGGGGCCCTGGAAGCACGAGGGTCTCGAGCAGCTCGTCGAGCCGCTCACCTTGGATACGCTCTCCGCTGCGATTGACCGAATTCTCGCCGGAGACATGGTGGGACGCGGGCTTGTGGATCCGAACGGCTGATGCATTTCCCGAGCAGTGTGGCGGTCGCGTTCACGGCTACGTTCACCCTCGCTTCCTGCGATGCGGTACCTGCGGATGAACCCTTGGTAGAGCAACGCGACGAGTCCCAAGCCGGGAGGCCGGAACCTAAGCCAGTGGGTGGTCTGTACGGCCACCTCGCATTCGAAGAGAGCGACGAGCCCTTGGCCGACGCCGGGCGCTATCGAGACACCGGACGAGTCGTGCAACTGCGCCCGGACGCCGCGCGAGCGTTCCGGGCCATGCAGACGGCCGCCAGGCAGGCAGGGATGGAGCTAGTGCCGATCTCCGGTTACCGAACCAGGGACTACCAGGAGGGCCTCTTTTCGCGGGCCATCCGTCGGTACGGCAGCGCGGAATCGGCTGCCCGTTGGGTCGCGCCACCGGGCTACTCCGAGCACCATACCGGGCTTGCCGTAGACATCGGCGCGCTGGAGAGCCCGGAGACGGATGTCGAGACGACCTTCGAGGACACGCCCGCATTCGCTTGGCTGAAGGAAAACGCACATCGGTTCGGGTTCGAGATTTCCTTCCCGAAGGACAACCCCCAGGGTGTGTCCTACGAACCTTGGCACTGGCGCTACACCCGTCTCGCCGACAGTCGATAGGGACGCGCGTCAGTCGCGGCGCAGGGCCTCCGACACCGCGATGGGGCTCGGATAGCGGAACACCACCAGGTAGCTCGATAGCAGTAGGGTGACCACGGTCGCCCCCTGAACCACGTGGGCGGCCTCGGCCGACATCAATGCGGTCCCGGCGACGAATACCAATAGCAGGGAGAACTCGCTGGCCTGACCCAGTCGGTAGCCGACTTCCCGGGACACCCCATCGGATTCCTTCTGCCAGCGCAATAGCGCTCGGAACACCGGCGGTTTGCAGGCAACGAGTACGATCGCGAGCACGAGGGTGGGCAGCCACACCTCGAGCAGCAGGGTCGGATTGATGGCCGCGCCCACGGCGAAGAAGAACAGGACGAGAAAGAAGTCCCTCAACGGTCGGAGATTCTCGGTGATGTACTGCGCGATCGGGGAGTTGGCCAGCGATACGCCGGCCACGAAGGCACCGATCTCCCAGGACAGGTAGAGCGCCTGGGACAGGCTGGCCACCCCTAGGCACCAGCCGACCGCCAACAGGAACGTGAATTCCTGGAAGACGTCGAAACGCGCCAGCAGGAGCACCACCAGGAACCGGACACCGAGGTAGGCCGCTGCAGCGACGACCGGCAAGGCGACCAGCACGGTGAGGGTCGTCGACAGAACCCCGCCCTGGGCGTCGAAACCGGCAAAGACCAGCAGCGCGATGATGGCCAGGAGATCCTGGATCAACAGCAGGCTGATGACGATCTCGCCGATGTGACGGTGGTGGAGCACCGTCGTGGGAAGCAGCTTGATGCCGAGGATCGTGCTCGAGAACACGCAGGCCGTGCCCGCGATCGCGGCTTCTGCAAGGGTGAAGCCGAAGGCCAGCATCACGCCAAACCCCAATCCGAAGAACACCGCCGTGCTGGCCAAGGCCGTCAGCACCGACTCGCCGATCATGTCCTTGAGCTTGGCGGGCGGTAGGTCGAGGCCGACCAGGAACAGCAGGAAGATGATGCCGATCTCGCCGATCTCGGCGAGCAGCCGGTCGTCCGACACGAGGGCGATGCCGTGGGGGCCCACCAGGCAGCCGATCGCGATGTAGGCCACGATGAGCGGCTGTCGCGTGTAAAGCGCGACCGCGGCCAGGGCCGCCGCCCCGGTGAAGATGATGAAGAAGGACTCGATGATGCCGACGTGCATGGCGGCTATGGTGCCTCACGGACGGCATCCAACGCGACGTTGAGACGAGAGCGGAAGGCACCGCCGAGAAACGCCGGTGCGGTCGGGAATCCGTCCCAGAAGCGTTCCCGAGAGACAACGGCCCCCCCGAATGGCAACGCCCGCCGCCGAATGGCGGCGGGCGCTGTCGCTACTGCGTTTGTGCCCCTCGGTCAGCCTCCGTGTACGCGTTCGAACACCAGGAACTGGTCCCGGTACCCGAAGATGAAACTGCCGGTCTCGGGATCGAACTCGAAGATGAAGACCGAGCCCGCCACGTAGAGATGGCGGCCGTCGGGGCTCCCGGCGAACGACAGGAGGTCGCTGTTCGTGGGAATCGCGTTGCCGAACGAATCGCTGCGGCCGCCCCTGGCGAGGTCCGAGCCGAACAACGAGCCGTCCGAGCCCACCTGTACCGTGAAGTACTCGCCGCCTGTGCAGGCGACATCGACGGCGGGGGCGTCATGCCGCGCCAGTGGATGTTCGCAGGTGCCGAAACCGCCCCGGAACGACGGCAGTTTGCCTACGAACGCGGGATTGGCGCGGTCGGCGAGGTCGAACACGAGCGTATCGGCGCCGCGGCTGCCTGCCGAGAGGAACAGATGCGATCCGTGTACGGCCAACCCCTCTACGTCCGACAGCCCGTCCACCTTGACGCCGTCTTCGCCGGTCGCGCTGCCATCTTCGATAATGGTGGATATTCGCAGGTCGCCGCTTTCGGCATCCCGCTCGATCGCGATCAGCGAGTATTCGTCTTCGTCGTCTGCGATGGCGTAGATGTTCTCG
>JAPOYW010000140.1 GCA_026706425.1 Gammaproteobacteria bacterium | reverse complement strand
GTACTTCCACCGGGCACCCACCTTCCACCGGTCGCTGATCTGCCACTGGACACCCGCGGTGAACACGTGGGGACGATGGAAGTCGGCGTCGTAGTCAGCGGTCCCGCCGCCGTCGTTCCGCGGGGAGACGTTGTACGAGTACGTCGCGTTGCCCGAAAAACCGTTCGAGAAGCGCCTGTTAAGCACAAGGTCGACGCCGTGGGAAGTCCCTTCCCCGTCGTTGGTCGCGACGAAGTCCGTACCGTCTCCGAAGACCACCAGGTTGTCAAGCCGCTGGTAGTACGCCTCCGCCAAAAGGTCCCACTGCGGGTTCAATCCCAGCGCAAGGCCGCCGCTCACGTGCGCGATCCGTTCGTTCCGGAGGCCCGCGTTGCCGAGGTCCGCCGCCATATCGAGCCGGCGCGGCGACTGGTGGAACATGCCTGCGGTCGCCGAGAGTCGAAGTCTGGGTCGCAAGTGCCAGTTGACCGCAAGTCGCGGCGAAGCCAGGCTCTCGCCCGAGAACCCGTCGTAGTCGTACCGTGCGCCGGCGCGAAACTCCCAGTCGCCCGATTCGAACACCTGCTCGAGGTAAGCCGCATAGGAGATTTCGTCGCCGCGCAGGCTCGCGTCGGTTCCGGCCGGCGTCAACACCGTGTAGCGCTGTTGCGGGTCGGCGCGGAAATCGTCCTGGTCGTACTCGAACCGCACCCAGTCGCCTGCCAGTCTCGTCGAGTAGTCCAGTTCCGTTTTGGACACACGCATTCCGGCGCGGACGAGCCCCCAACGGTTCATCGCGGTGTAGTCGGACCGCCAACCCATCTCGGTCTCCTCCTCGCCGACCGTCAAGACCGCGCGCCGAACGGGGATGTCCGCAGCCGGCGTGCCGAGCGGCACCGCGTCCGGATAGGCCTCGCCCTCCCTGCTCTCCTTGTCGTTCGACCTGAGATAGAAGGCGTTGCTCCACTCGCCCGTGTCGCCGACGAGACGGCGCCACGTTATGCCGACAAGCGTGCTGTCCTGCTCGGTCCCGTACAGCGTCACGTCCTGGAAATCGGGGGACGCCAGGACATGCGGCACACCCCGACTGAATTCCTCCGGCGTGTTGAGTGCGAGAAACTCGACCACATCCCTAGGGCCAGGCCGGGTGACGGTCTTGAGCACCATGTCCGTCATCACCGGCTCGCCGATGTCCAACTCTTCGATCAGTTCGAACATTGCCCCGAGGTCGAGCCTGCGCGCCGAGACGAGGATCGACGTGTCGTCGCGCAGACCGCTGGGTCCCTCGTAGCCGACATCGTAGCCGGCAATGTCGAGCTGCAGATAGGCCGAGGGGGACGTCCCGCCCTCGGCGACATCGAGCTTCAGCAGCGACCCCGCCCGGCCGCCGTACGCGGCGCTCCATCCTCCCGGCGAGAACTCCGCGCCCCCGACGAGGTTCGGCGCGAAGATCGAGAAACGTCCGCCGCCCCCGATGTCCTCCGTTTCGCCGAGCGTCTGGTCGAAGTGGACGACCCTGTCGTACGGCAGTCCGTCCACGAGAATCAGGTTGTCACGGGGTCCGCGCCCGCGCACCGAGAAGTCGGAGAACTCGCCGAGCGAGACCAGGCCGGGTGCGCCGTCGAGCGCCTTCAGCACATCGCTGCCGCTGCCGACCGCGGCGCGCAGCGTTTCCCGGTCGAAATAGGTCGCGCTCACCGATCCGGACCCGTCGGCACGCGCACGACTGGCCACGACAACGACCTCTTCCAGGCCCGCATCGCCCGGGATCAGTTCCAGTTCAATGGACGTCGTACGCCGCGGGGACACCCGCACTCTGGCTTCCAACGCCGGGATGTAGTCCGTCCGGTCCACGCGCACCACGTAGAGACCCGGCGCCAAGTCTTCCAGCCGGACGGCGCCCGCCTCGTCGGTTTGCCGCCGTTCGCTTTCTCCACCCTCGTGTGCCGTCACGACCAATGCGGCCTGCTCGACGGGCCGCCGGGTGTCCTTGTCGATCACGGTGAGGCGCAGATCGCCCAGCGCCTCGGCCGCCAGGAGCGCGGGCCCGGTCACCAGTAACGACATGAAGGCCAGACACGCCTTGCTAGTCGCGGTGCCCACGCCCCGCCTGATTGCGGCGCCGAAAACCTTGGTTGCGATCATGGATACCTCCGTCGCTGACCAATCAACCTCAGCCGACCGTAGCGGAGCGTTCGTGAAAAATTGGTGAACCGGCTCAGGCTTGTTGACGTGCGTCTGCCTGGTTCAGAGGACGCAAATGACGTTGACTCAGCGCTACGACGCGTGCCGGAGCCCGAGTGTTCTAGCGGGTTGCGCGCTCGAGGATCGACTCGCGCATACCCTCGAAGAGGCCTTCGAGGCGCGCTAGCCGCTCTCGCATTTCCAGTTCCAGGCGTTTTAGGTCGCCGTCGATCCGCCGGACTTCCTCTTCGAGGTACTTGAGTCGCGTATTGAACTCATGACACAGCGAGCGGTTAGACCCTGCGATTGCAATCAGGATGACGATTCCCGTTCCGATGACGGTCCAGCTTTCGGGTTCCACGGAATCCTCCCTTGGACTGCAACCCTTGCTGTGGATGGCCGAGCATAGTACGCGCGCTATGCCGGGCTTGGAGTGGACGATCTCTCGTGCTCGTGTAGGAAATTCCCCGCCGGCGGCGCTCCTAGCGCGGCTTAGCGATGATCTCCACGGTCCGGGCCAATCTCACCCCGCGGCGTTGCCAGTCGGCAAGCAGTTCGCCGCGGCGATCCTCGTTGATCGCGCGCACGGCATCGGTGACCAGTGTGATCGGCAGGCCGGGGTAACGCTCGAGCAAGCCTTCGACGGCGTAACGGTTGCAGACGTCCAGCGCGACACCGTACAGAACGACCTCGTCGACGGCCAAGGCTTGGACGACCGGGCCGACGTTCGGGTTCGTGAACACGTCGAAGTAGCGCTTGTGGAACAGGATGTCGCCCGCGTGGCCCGGCAGTCGTTCCAGGACGTCGGCCGTCGCGTCGTCCGGCTCGACCACGAGCACGTCGCGCAGCGCGGTCTCGGGGATCCGCTGCTGGCCCGGTGTTCCGGCCAAGCAATGCGGCGGGTACGTGTCGGCGAAGTCCGGCGTCTCCGACAGCTCGTCATCTGTCGGCGCGTGACTGTCCGAACTGCCGACAATTCGGATGCCGTTGGCGTGCGCGAAGTCCGTCAGCGCGGCGAGGTTGCCAACGATCGTCTCCGCCCCCGCGACATGCAGCTTGCCGTTCGGGTGGATGAAATCGACTTGGGTGTCGACGTCCCAGAATACGCACGCGTCCGAGGGGATGCGCGTCATGCCACGGTCTCCAAACGGGGATTGGGTCTCAGCGTCCGTCCGACCTTGGCGCTCGGCTTACCGTCGGTCAGCACGACGTCGGCGGTGAAGTCGAAGTCGCCGTGGTTGGCGACCAGCGAGGAGCCCACACCGTAGGCGTCCACGGGCACGTTCTCGGATTCGAACGCGCGGATCTTGTCAACGCCGAAGCCTCCCGAGGCAACGATCCGCACCGATGCGAAGCCGGCGTCGTCCAGCGCGTTGCGGACGTTGTGCACCAGTCGCGCATTGACGCCGCGTGGGTCGAACTGGGCCATGGCCGCCACCACGCTCTTGTCGACCAGCGTTCCGGACGTGTCCAGGCGAACGCCATAGAGGCGAGGGCCCAGGGCGCGCGCAACCTCGAGCGCCGTCTTGACGCTGTCGTTCTCGAAGTCCACGAGGACGACGAGTTGGACGGTCTCCGGAATGTGTTCCGCGAACTTGGCCGCTGTGAGGGCGGTGTCTCCGCCGTACGCCGCGATCGCCGCATGGGGTACCGTGCCGAACCCGGAGCCGCCCCAGCGTTGCGCCCCGGCGTCCGTGGACACCGCGACCGCACCGCCGACGTGGGCGGCGTAGCCATCGCTCGCCTGCACCGCGTAGTGGTCGTGGCGCGCGGCGAAGAACAGCACGTCCTTGGGGGCGGCGGCCTCGACGACGCGGCGGGTCTGCGTGGCGATGCGGGTGCCGCGGGCGAGAGCGCCGAGATAGAGCGTCTCCAGGTTGGCGAAGACTTCGTACGATCCCTCGATGGTCATCACCGTCTCGATGGGCGCGACGAGGTCGCCGTCGTGGAGGGCTTGTACATTGAGCGCCGAGAAGTCGTCGCTCGCGCGCTTGAGGATCGCGATGGCCTCGTCCATGCCGCAGAGCACCGCGTCCGTTTTGCAGAACACCTGCATCAGCACGTGGGGACGCTTGCCTTCGGCGCGGAGAACGTCGCGCGTGCGCACGAAGTACTTGTCGGAATACACCCCGGCCCGCATCTCCGCGACCGGCAGCGCAAACGTCTCCGGTGACAGGCGCTCTCGACGCGCCTCGGCCATGCGCCCTTAAGCGATCGTCTGGGCGGCCGGCCGCCCGGTGACGCCGGAGACCATGTTGCGCACTTCCTTCGACGAGGGCTTGTTCGGTTTGCCGCGCGCGGCGAAGTTGAACGGTTCGGTGTCGATGTCATCGAGTTCGATCTCGCCAGCGAGCACCGCGGCCTTCCAGGCTTCCTGCTCGCCGTGCCGCGCGTGGAACTCCGGCATCACCTCGCGGGCGAAGAGTTCGAGGCTCGAGCAGATATCGGCGTGCGTATTCTTGCCGGCCTGGTTGAGCAGAATCACCTGGTCGACGTTGGAATTCTCGAGTTCCTTCAACCGCTCCCGGATCGTGTCCGGCGAACCGATTAGCTCGCTGCCCGAGCGTTTCTGGCCAGCGGGCGTCTTCTTCCACTCCTGGTAGCGCTCCCAGAAGTTCATGGTGCCGGGCTCGAAGGGACCTTCCTTGTTGTAGAGCTGCAACGCGAACTGGAAAAAGGTCCAGCCGTCCGCCTTCGCCCACGCCTCCTCGTCGGTTGGGGCGCACATGAAGCCGGATACGACCGCGATATTCGGGTTGGTCTGGTAGTCCTCGAGCTTCTCGAGGTTGCGGGTGAAGGTGTTGTAGTAGGCGTTCACCCAGGCGCGCGCGGCGTCCAGGCTCACGAACTTGAAGCACA
>JAPOYW010000695.1 GCA_026706425.1 Gammaproteobacteria bacterium | reverse complement strand
GGCGACGTAGACCACGAGCGCCAAGGCGAAAGGCATCGCGGCGCTCGCGACCACGCCGATGTTGCCCGGCCGCCGATTGAGTAGACGCATGCCCCTTGGCCTCTCGGGCGCGCCGCCTTGTCGTTACGTCTCGCCGTTGGCGGCAAGCAACATGTAGCGGTCGCTGAAGCGCAGCTTGACGTTGGTCTTGGAGCCGAGGATCTCGCCGCCGGGAAGTTCGATGCCGATGAACCCGGCATCCGGGGCACCTTCGCCGAGCAGCCCGTGTTCGAACGAGAACGCGGCGACGTTGGCCATGGTTTCGCGCAGCGCCTGCGACTTCACGAACTCGACCGCAGGTTCGGCGGTGTAGAACATCTGCGTCGCCGCCAGCTGGGCGTTGTAGCCCGGGAGGTCGGTGCCCGACGCCACGGCCATCTGGGTCTTGGCGGCGTCCGCCTCGGCGCCTTCGGCGGACATCGCCGCCATGGTCTCGTACCAGGCACCTACCAGTGCCTTGCCAAGACGCTCGTCCTGCGCGGCCTCGGTGCTGACCACCAACATGTCGATGATCTCGCCCGGGATCATCGACGAGTCGAACACCGGGCTCACTTCCGGCATCCCGTTGATCTCGGCAAGCAACGGGTTCCAGGTCACCACGGAGGTCACTTGGTCCGTCGAGAACGCGGCGACGATGTCGGCATCCGAGGTGTTGACCACGGTGAGATCCCGCTCGGTCATGTCCACGGATGCCAATGCCCGGGCGAGCAGGTAGTGGGATACCGAAAGCTCGACCAGGTTGACGTTCTGGCCCCGGATGTCGCCCAGCGTCTTGTCGGCGCCCTTCAAGACGATGCCGTCGTTGCCGTTCGAGAAGTCGCCGACGATGAGGGCCGTCGAGTCGACGCCGCCGGCGGCCGGGATCGTCAACGCGTCCATGTTGGTCATGGTGCAGCCGTCGAACGCGCCCGCCGTGTACTGGTTGATGGACTCGATGTAGTCGTTGAACTGCACCACCTCGATGGTGATGCCGTACTTCTCGGCCCACTTGTCGACGATGCCGGACTCCTGGGCGTAGCCCCAGGGCATCCAGCCCACGTAGATGCTCCACGCGATGCGGTAGTCGTCCTTGGCGGACGCGGTCAGGGAGATAATGCAAAGTGCGGCTGCGATGAGAGCGCCGCTACAACGGTTGAGGATGCTTGCCATTCTGGCCTCCACGTTCTGGTCACACGGGGAGGCAATTGGCTCTCCCGGGCTTTTGTCCCTCCGCGTAACCTGACCGTGGCGCGAGGGCCCTGGACAGGTCGAAAGCTCTCGGACCAGGCACCCAATACGATGCCACCAACCCCGGTAGACTACGGCACGTAGTCGTCGCTAGCTGAGAATGCGGAGCATTCTCAAACGCGCCGCTTGCGGCGCGCCCTAGCCTTCCATTTGGTCTGAGCGGTTTGCTCTCCCTATGGTAGGTTAAGCAAGCGCCGTGCCAATTCGGCGCATCCCCGGACACGCCGAACGGGCACTTGCAGGACCGCCGCGCACCGTATTGGGGCGCGGCCGCACCACCTGTTCGCGTTGGCTTGCTTGCATATACCGCAAGCGCTACTATCGTTGCAGATGAACAGCAAGCAGCGCAGAACCCTTGCTGCCGTCTTTGCCGACCCGGTGTCTGGAAACATCGCATGGACGGACATCGAGGGTTTGTTGGTCGCCGCGGGAGCCCGGGTTGTCGAGGGTCGCGGATCGCGGGTGCGATACGAGCGGGATGGCGAAGTCGAGACATTCCATCGGCCGCACCCCGCCAAGGAAGCCAAGCGCTATCAAGTTCGTGCAGCCAGGCAGTTCCTAGAACGCATCGGAGTCAAGCCATGACCAACACCATGACCTTCAAAGGCTATTCGGCCCGGATCGAGTACGATGATGAAGACGGGGTCTTCATCGGCCGGATCGCAGGGATTCGCGACGGTGTCGGATTCCACGCCGATACAGTCGCCAACCTGCGCGAAGCGTTTCAAGACGCGGTTGAAGACTACATCGAGACCTGTGCGAAGATTGGGAAACGTCCGCAGAAGGCGTTCTCCGGCCAAGTGATGTTTCGCGTCAAGCCGGAAGTGCACCGCAAAGCCGCGCTAGCGGCCGAACTGTCCGGCATGAGCCTCAACCAATGGGCCGAAGACGTTCTGGACCGGGCGGCAGAAGACCTCACCAGCGCACCGGGGAGCGCTTAGCGCCGCCTCCCCGGCACGACCGATCAAGTTAGCGCTTCCAGCGCCGATTGACCGCCGAGACAATCGCAATCAGAGCGGCCGTGATCGTGTTCTGGCTGATTCCAATGCCGTAGCAGTTGGCACCGGTGTCGATGGCAATCTCCGCATCGCCGATCCCGACGGCGTCGCCTACGGCCACGGCGTCGCCTACGGCCACGATGCAGATCGCGCTGGCGTCCTTGCCCGCTCCCATCGCCCGCTCGTGGTAGTCGATGATGTTGAGGGGCTCGTTGAGCGTTGTGACCATGCCATTCACGAACGCTTCAATGGGGCCTGAGCCTTCACCGACGATGGCAACTCGGCCGTCCGGTACTTCGAGCTTTGCAGTGCAGTGTTGGGCGTCGCCCTCGGCGCGGCTCAGGTAGTAGTCGATCAGCCGGTAGGGCCCTGTATCGACCAAGTATTCGTCCTTGAGCGCCTGGAAGATCTCGTCCGGCCGAACCTCGCGGTCGAGGCGTTCGGTCAACGCCTGAACGACCTTGGAGAACTCGACCAGCATCTCCCGCGGAAGCGCCACGCCGAAGTGCTCCTCCAGGATGAAGCCGACGCCGCCCTTGCCGGACTGGCTGTTGACCCGCACCGTCTCCTTGTAGGAGGAGCCCACGTCGGACGGATCAATGGGCAGGTACGGGACCTCCCAACGTTCGCGATCGACCCGGGCCATGCCCTTCTTGATCGCGTCCTGGTGGGAGCCCGAAAACGCCGTGAAGACGAGGTCGCCGGCGTAGGGATGCCTCTCGTGCACCGGCAGCTTGTTGATGGTTTCGACGGTCTGGCGGATGCGCGGCATGTCCCGGAAGTCGAGTTCGGGATCGACCCCCTGGGAGAACAAGTTCATCGCCACCGTCACCAGGTCGCAGTTGCCGGTGCGTTCGCCGTTGCCGAACAGCGTGCCTTCGACGCGCTCGGCACCTGCCATCAGGGCCAGTTCCGTGGCGGCGACCCCCGTGCCCCTGTCATTGTGGGTGTGCAGGCTGATGACGATGCGGTCGCGGTCGGCGAACTGGCGCCCGAACCACTCGATCTGGTCGGCATAGACGTTGGGGGTTGCCATCTCCACCGTGGACGGCAGGTTGACGATGATCGGTTGTTCCGCTGTCGCCCCCCATTCGCCGGCGACGGCGGTGCAGATGTCCACCGCGAAGTCGAGTTCGGTGCCGGTGAAACTCTCCGGCGAGTACTCGAAGTGGATGTCGGTGCCGGTGAGGTGCTTGACGCCCTCCTTGACCACCGCAGTACCTTGCACGGCGAGATCGATGATGCCGCTGCGGTCCATGTTGAAGACCACGCGGCGCTGCAGTTCGGAGGTGGAGTTGTAGAGGTGGAAGATCGCGCTGGGAGCGCCATCGAGAGCCTCCACCGTCCGTTCGATGAGCTCCGGCCGGGCTTGGCAGAGTACCTGGACCGTCACGCCGTCCGGAACCATGCCGTTGTCGATGATGCGGCGGATGAAATCGAAGTCCGGCTGCGATGCTGCCGGGAAACCCACCTCGATCTCCACGAACCCCACCTCCAGCAGCAGTTCGTACATGCGCATTTTCTCGTCCACGTTCATGGGATCGATCAGCGCCTGGTTGCCGTCTCTCAGATCCACGCTGCACCAGCGCGGCGGCTCGGTCAGCACCGCGCCGGGCCAGTGGCGATCGGGGAGATCCACCGGCTTGAAAGGGGTGTATTTCTGGAACGGCATGGCACCCTTGCGGCTGCCGGATACGGTCTGTCGATGCTGCGGATTCATCGCGCAACCTCCGTGGGACGGTGATCGGGGTTTGGACGGTGGGCGGATGTTGCCCTTTCGATGAGGTATAGCCGGCTAGGCCGGCAGGATCAGCAGGATAAGGCTCGCGCGGGTGGCGAGGGACGGACGATTGCTAACAGTCTCGTTCACGGTCTTGATGCCCTACGGGCGAGCGGACTATAGCGAAACCCGTCCGGGTTAGCCACCGGCACCTACAACTCGATGTCCACCGCCGCCGCGACCGCGGCAGCCTTGGCACGGGCGGCGTTGATGGAGTCCGCCAACGCCAAGCCAACGCCCATGCGACGCTCCCCGTGAACCTCAGGCTTGCCAAACAACCGCAACTGGGTATCCGGTGCCGTCAACGCGTCTTCGAGACTGCCAAAGGACACCCGGTCCGAATCACCGTGGGCGAGGATCACCGCCGAGGCCGCCGGGCCGAACTGGCGGATGACCGGGACCGGCAGGCCGAGGATGGCCCGTGCGTGCAGGGCGAACTCCGAAAGGTCCTGGCTGATGAGGGTGACCATGCCCGTGTCGTGAGGTCTCGGGCTCACCTCGCTGAACCACACCGCGTCGTCCTTGATGAAGAACTCGACACCGAACAGCCCGCTCCCGCCCAGTTCGCCGGTCACCTGTTCGGCAATGCGCTGGCATTCGGCTAGCGCCGAGTCGGTCATGGGCTGGGGCTGCCAGGATTCCTGGTAGTCCCCGCCTTCCTGGCGATGGCCGATGGGGGCGCAGAACGTGACGCCATCGCGATGCCGGACCGTGAGCAGCGTGATTTCGTAGTCGAAGTCGATGAAGCCTTCGACGATCACCTTGTCGGCACCGCCCCGGGCACCTTCCCGGGCCGCGTGCCACGACGCCATGGCATCGGTGGCCGAGTGCACGGTGGTCTGGCCCTTGCCCGAGGAACTCATCACCGGTTTGACCACGCAGGGCGTGCCGATGGCCTCCACCGCGGCCCGGTACTCCTCCTCCGTCGTGGCGAACCGGTACGCGGACGTGGCCACGCCCAAGTCCTCCGCGGCCAGGCGGCGAA
>JAPOYW010000172.1 GCA_026706425.1 Gammaproteobacteria bacterium | reverse complement strand
TTCCGCGACCTTGGTGCGGTTTTCGAACTCGAACGGCTTGGTCACCACGGCGACGGCCAAGGCGCCGATCTCCTTGGCGACCTCGGCCACCACCGGGGCCGCGCCGGTTCCGGTACCGCCGCCCATGCCCGCCGTGATGAACACCATGTCGGCCCCGGCCAGCACGTCGTGGATCCTATCGCGGTCCTCGATGGCCGATTGGCGCCCCACTTCCGGGCTGGTGCCGGCACCGAGACCCTTGGTGATTTCAGCACCCAATTGAAGGGTCGTCGGTCCCTGAAGAGTGCCGAGCGCCTGCGAGTCCGTATTGGCCGCGACGAAGTCGACACCCTGCACGCCGCTCGCGATCATGTGCCTAACGGCGTTGCCGCCCCCGCCGCCCACGCCGATCACCTTGATCACCGCGCTGCGCGTGGGATTGTCGACCAGCTCGAATGGCATGTCCGTCGTCGTAGTCATTTCCACATCCTTGTCAACTGATTTCAAACCCGAGTGTCATCGCTGCCGCTAACGTGCTTGTCCGCGGCTAGGGGCTCCCACCCGAATGAAGTTCCGATGCCGTATTGTCACCATCACTCGTTCCGCGCGGGTGCCTCCGCTAGAGGTCATTGAACCACGACCTCAATCGTGCGAATGCGCCGCTGCGGTTCGTCTTGCGACCACGGCGGCCACTCTCCTTTTCCTGCTCCATTCCATACATCAGCAAGCCGACCCCGGTAGAGTAGATCGGGTTGCTCACAATGTCCGCGATGCCGGCGATCCGCTTCGGCGCGGCGACGTCCACCGGCATGTGAAACACCTCTTCGGCCAGTTCCACGACGCCTTCCATCTTCGCCGAACCGCCCGTCAAGACCACACCGGAAGCGATCAACTCGGCGTTGCCGCTGCGGTTGAGTTCCCCCTGCACGAGGGTGAACAGTTCCTCGTAGCGGGGCTCCACGACCTCGGCGAGCGCTTGGCGCGATAGTTCCCGCGGCGGCCGGCCACCGGCGCCGGGAACCTGTATGGTCTCCTCCGCCCGCGCCAACTGGGCCAGGGCGCAGGCGTGCTTGATCTTGATCTCCTCGGCGTGCTGGGTCGGCGTCCTGAGCGCCATCGCGATGTCGTTGGTCACCTGATCCCCGGCGATGGGAATGACCGCCGTGTGGCAAATCGCCCCGTTCGTGAAAACCGCAATGTCCGTCGTGCCGCCACCGATGTCCACCAGGCAGACGCCGAGGTCGCGTTCGTCGTCGGTAAGCACGGACATGCTCGAAGCCAACTGTTCGAGAATGATGTCGTTGACCATGAGCCCGCAGCGTTCGATGCATTTCTCGATGTTCTGCGCGGCATTGACCGCGCAGGTTATGAGATGCACCTTGGCTTCCAGGCGCACGCCCGACATCCCGAGCGGTTCCTTGACGCCCTCCTGGTCGTCGACCAGGAACTGCTGGCGGAGCGTGTGCAGCACCTTCTGATCCGCGGGAATCGCGACGGCCTGCGCCGCGTCGAGCACGCGGTCCACGTCCTGCTCGTACACCTCGCGATCGCGGATCGCGACGATGCCGTGGGAATTGATGCCTCGGATGTGGCTGCCGGCGATTCCCGCGTAGACCGAGTCGATTTCGCAGCCCGCCATCAACTCCGCCTCCTCGACGGCTCGCTTGATGGCTTCCACCGTGGATTCGATGTTCACGACGACGCCCTTTCTCAGGCCCCGCGAATGGTGGGAGCCGATGCCGATCACTTCGAGTTCGCCGGATGCCGACACCTCGCCAACGATGGCCGCCACCTTGCTGGTGCCGATGTCCAGTCCGACGACCCTTTGCCCTTCGCCGCCCATTGTCCTAACCTTCCGAATCCCAACGCACGGCGACACCGGTGTGATACCGGGCATCGACGCGGGCAACGCGTTCCGGCGAGTCCGCGAGTTCGCTGCGATACACCACCAGAAATCGATCGAAGCGCTCTCGCAACGCCACCGATCCGAGGACGACCTCCAGGCCGTCGGCGAACGCGACGGTCCAGTTGCCGACGCCGTCCTCGTCCAGTCGGACGATGCGAAGGCCGGCAACTCGTGCCGGCGCATTGAGCAGATTGTAGATTCGCATCGTCTCGGCGCCGTCGGACAGCGAGCCCGACAGGATCGGCAGATCGGAATCCGGACCGACGCCCGAGTCCGATGGCACGGGAACGACATCGCCGCCCGTCGTCAGATACGCATCGTCGCCCCAACCCGCAGCCAAGGTGTCCCGAACAACAGCGACATGCAGCGTGTCCGGCCATCGCAGCCGCACCAGCACCTGGCGCACCCATCCAATCGACTCGATGGCCGCAGCCACTTCCCGGGCGCCATGGGCGCCCGGCCGTGCCAACACCGTGTCCACGACCTCCTGCACCTGCCGAGTCTCCGGCACGGTGAGTTGTCCTTCGAGGCGCACGAGTCCGACGTCGACCGTCGCCACCGCCTCGGCGAACCGCAGCCCCCCGAAACCGGCGGCGGCGACAACCGCGAGCCACACCAACGACCTGACCATCTAGTCTGCCTCACCGCGGCAAAAGGCTGTCACCCGGGTCAGCCATTGGTGCCGTACTATCGTCATCGCTCGTCGAACCCCGTAGCGCCGCTAGGCGTTCCTCAATGCCTCGCCGACCCAGGCGATGTCGCCCGCGCCCTGTACCACCACCACGTCGCCGTCCGCCACCACCGTCCGCAGGCGTTCCAGGGCGGATTCCGGCGTGGGCACAAACGCGGGGCGACTCCCGTCGGCCAGCCGAACGTCCCCCGCCAACGCCGCGCCGTCGGCACCGGCGATCGGAAGTTCGCCGGCCGCGTAGACCTCGGCGATGAGCAGTTCGTCGGAATCCGACAACACATCGACGAATTCCTCGTAGAGATCACGGGTCCGGCTATACCGATGCGGCTGGTAGACCATCACCATGCGCCGACCCGGCCAGATCCGGCGTGCGGTGCGAACCACGCCTTCGATCTCCGTGGGGTGATGACCGTAGTCGTCGACCAGCGTCAGGCTCTTCCCCGCGAATCGGCACGCGCTGGTCGCGAACCGCCGGCTCACCCCGCGGAAGCCTTCCAGGCCCGCGACGATGCCGTCGTCCGCAACGCCTTCCTCGGTGGCCACCGCGACCGCCGCGAGCGCATTCTGCACGTTGTGACAACCGGGCAGCGGCAGCGATATGCGGAGCGCTTCCCGGTCCGGGCGCAACGCCGTGAACGCCCATGGTCCGTCCCCGCCGGCGACTTCGACGGCGCGATAGTCGACGCCCTCGTGGAGACCGTAGCTGCGCGATGGACGGCCGATTCGACCGAGAATGCCGGCGGCGGATCGATCATCCCCGCACACCACGGCCAAGCCGTAGAAGGGCAGACGCTGGGCGAATTCGACGAACGTATCAAGCAGACGCTCGAAGTCCTGGTCGTAGGCGTCCAGGTGGTCGCGGTCGATGTTCGTGACGACCGACACGATCGGCGCGAGATGCAGGAACGACGCATCGGACTCGTCGGCTTCGGCGATCAGGTGCGTTCCCGATCCCAGTCGGGCGTTGCCGCCGTGGTCGGCCAACGGCGCCCCGATAACGTAGGTCGGATCCAGGCCGCCGGCCTGGAACACGCTCGCGATCAAGCTGGCCGTGGTGGTCTTGCCATGGGTTCCGGCGACGGCGATGCCCTGGCGTCGGCGCATCAACTCACCGAGCATCTCGGCGCGCGCCACCACCGGAATCTCTAGTCGATGCGCCGCCGCGACTTCCACGTTGTCGGCGTCCACCGCGCTCGACACGACGACCACATCCGCTCCCGCAACCGCCTCGGCATCATGGCCATGGCGAACCGCCGCGCCACGCGCCGCCAGCCGCGCGGTCGCCTCCGACCGCTGCAGATCCGACCCGGTAACCGCGTAGCCGTGATCGAGCAGCAGCTCGGCGATACCGGACATTCCGGCACCGCCGATGCCAACGAAATGGGCTCGCCGGACGCCGCGCATCCCGAGTGCCGCCGTACCCGATTCAGGCGACGCCATCGAGACTCTCCGGCGCTGCTTCCGGACGCGGCCTGACCGCCGGACGACGGCGTTCGTAGTTCACGCGCAAAGCCAGTGCGAC
Organism: Gammaproteobacteria bacterium; assembly: GCA_026706425.1. Lineage (GTDB taxonomy): Bacteria > Pseudomonadota > Gammaproteobacteria > Pseudomonadales > Azotimanducaceae > VXYL01. Next base: position 966 of record JAPOYW010000172.1, on the reverse strand, counting down.
GAGCGACGAGCAAACCAGCAGGCTGTTGCCGCCGTAGCTGACGAACGGCAACGTCAGACCCTTCGTCGGCAGCACGCCGGTATTCACGCCGACGTTGAACACCGTCTGCATCCCCAGCAGCAGTGCGGCGCCGTAGGCGACCATACCGGCGAAGACTCGTCGTTCGGCCACCGCGTCCCGCCCGATCCGGCAGATACGCACCGTCAACGCCACGAGCAGGGCAAGTACCGCCACCGCGCCGACCATGCCGAGTTCCTCGGCGATCACCGCATAGATGAAGTCGTTGTGCGGAAAGGGCAGATAGAGCAGTTTCTGAACGCCCTCGCCGATGCCGAGCCCGAAGAATCCTCCGCTGCCGAACGCGATCAGCGCCTGGGTGAGTTGATAGCCGCTGCCGAAGGGCGTTTCCCAGGGATCCAGGAACGTCATCAACCGCTCTACCCGGTAGGGCTGGATGACGGCAACCGCCGCCAACGCCACGCCACCCAGGACAGCCAACAGCAGGAAGTCGCGCAACCTCGCACCACCGAGGAAGAGGATGCCGCCGGTCAACAGGGCAAGCAGCACAACGCTGCCGAAATCGGGCTGGCAGAGAATCAGCACCAGGACGACCACGACCAGGCCGACGGGCTTGAGCAGCAGTTGCCAGTGCGTCGACAGGGCGTCGCCCGCCCGCGCGACGCAGCCCGCGAGATACACCACCACCAGGAACTTCGCCGCTTCCGCGGGCTGGAGGCGAATGAGACCCAACTCGACCCAGCGCCGGCTGCCGTTGATCTCCTGGGAAACCCCAGGCACCAAGACCAAGGCGCACAGTACGACCGCGAGTACGAGGCACGGGATATGCACGACTTCCCACAGCCGGAGCGGTACGCAGGCGAGGCCGGCCACGACGGCCAGCGATCCCAATACGTAGACGCCGTGCTTCGCCAGGTAGTAGCCCGAACCTTCCGGCAACGACGCCGT
>JAPOYW010000664.1 GCA_026706425.1 Gammaproteobacteria bacterium | reverse complement strand
GGTTGCGGTAGAAGTGGTTCGGCATGGTGTTGCCGCCGACCACGTAGAAGTCCACGTCGCCATCGGCATCGACATCGGCGGCCGCGAAGCCGCCGCCAAACAGTTCGGGATCTATCTCGAGGGTTGATCCGGCGGCGGGGTCGCTCCCAAATGAGCGGGAGAACGACGTCGCCGTGTCCAGCTCGAAGGTCAATGGGGATTCCACGGGTTCGGGTGGCGGGACGACCGGACCCACCGGTTCCACGGGCGGCGAGCCCGATCCGCCACCCCCGCCACAGCCAGAGGCGAGACACAGCAGCCACACGAACCTGTAGAGCCGCTTCATACGGCGACCGGCACGCTCAGGACATCCGGCCCGCGCCGGCGCCTCCCGTGCCAAATTCAATGCCTTGAGCGAGCGGCAGGTCCGACGAATAGTTGACGGTCGCGGTGCAACGCCGCATGTAGCCTTTCCAGGCGTCCGACCCGGACTCGCGGCCGCCCCCGGTTTCCTTTTCGCCGCCGAACGCCCCGCCGATCTCGGCGCCGCTGGGGCCGATGTTGACGTTGGCGATCCCGCAGTCGCTGCCCTGTGCCGAGAGAAACTCCTCGGCCTCCAGGAGGTTCCGGGTAAACACGCACGACGACAGTCCCTGGGGGACGTCATTGTGCAGTGCCAACGCCTCGTCGAACTCGCCGTAGGGGATGACATAGAGAATGGGCGCGAACGTCTCCGCCTTGACGATGCCATTCTGAACGCCGGCCCGGACGATCGCCGGTTGTACGTAGTGGCCATTCTCACAGCCCGCCACGTCGACACGTTGCCCGCCCTGGACCTCGAACCCCGAATCCCTCGACACAACGAGGGCATGTTGCATCGCGTCGAACGCCGTTGCATCGATCAGCGGCCCCACGACCGTATCAGGCTCGAACGGGTTGCCTACCCGCACTTGGTCAAAGGCGCTATGAAGCGACGCGATCAACTCATCGTGGACGCGCTCGTGGACGATGAGTCGGCGCAAGGTGGTGCAGCGCTGACCGGCGGTCCCGACGGCCGAGAACAGGATGGCCCGTACCGCGAGTTCCAGATCGGCGGAGGACGTCACGATCATGCCGTTGTTGCCACCAAGCTCCAAGATGCAGCGCCCGAACCGTTGGGCGACCACCGGTGCCACGGCGCGGCCCATGCGCGTGCTTCCGGTGGCGCTGACAACCGGGAGGCGCGGGTTCCGGACTAGCGCATCGCCGATTCCCGCATCGCCGACAACCACCTGAACGAGCTTGGGCGGCGCGTCGTCGATGGCTGCCGCAGCGCGTTCGAACAGCGCCTGGCAAGCCAGGGCGCACAACGGGGTCTTTTCGGAGGGCTTCCACACGACGCTGTTCCCGCAGACCAATGCCAGGGCCGTGTTCCAAGACCACACGGCCACCGGGAAGTTGAATGCCGATATCACGCCGACAACGCCCATCGGATGCCAAAGCTCGGCCATCCTGTGACCCGGGCGTTCGGAAGGCATGGTCAGTCCGTAGAGCTGGCGGGACAAGCCGATGGCGAAGTCGCAGATGTCGATCATCTCCTGGACTTCGCCGAGACCCTCTGCATGGATCTTGCCGGTCTCAAGCGTCACGAGGGCGCCAAGCGCGTCCTTATGTCGGCGCAGTTCCTCGCCGAACAGTCGAATCAGTTCGCCGCGCCGAGGGGCCGGCACGCGCCGCCATTGCGAATACGCGCGCTCCGCCGCCTCCACCTTCCGCCGTACCGACTCGGAGTCGTCGGTGGCCACGCCCGCGATGGCGTTGCCGTCGATAGGCGAGTAAACGGCCAAGGCCCCATCGTGGGCAACGGCCGCGGGCATGGACAGGGCGGTGAGGATCGCGTCCAGGTCGGTCAATGCGCCCATGACATGCTCATGTGTGGTTCCGCTGCGCTTCCTGCTGAAAATACCTGCCGAAGCGGTTGCCAAGAAAGTCCTTCAGGCGAACCTGTTCCTGGCGAACAAACCCAGCCTGGGGAATCCCGCCTTCGCGAAGCAGGTCCAAGGTCGCGCATACGCTCGCGGCGGTGGTGATCTGAATGGCGCTCAATTGCCGGCCGCCCACGGTCCGACTGTATATCTTGTTGGCGTAGGACTCCTGCAGGAAGTAGCCGTCTCTCTCGCCGCTAGCGGTCACGAAGACCAGGACGACGTCCTGGACGGTGGTCGGCACCGCGTTCTCGAGGACATCCTTCAAGAGTTCCCGGCGGTCGGCGAGGCGCAGGTCGTGCAGGAGAACCTTCATGATGTCGCAGTGCCCGGGATAGCGGATGGTCTGGTAGTTCAGATTCCTGACCTTGCCGATCAGCGTGTCGCCGAGGGTTCCTAGCCCGCCCGACGTATTGAAGGATTCGTAGGCAACGCCGTCGAGGTGGAACTCCTCGAGGTGCTCCAACGGCTGCACTTCGGTGGCCTGGCCGTTGACGATCACGTTGCACGGCTCGCAGTACTCGTTGATGACCCCGTCCGTGCTCCAAGTCAGGTTGTAGCTTAGCGAGTTCGTGGGGAATTCCGGCAACGCGCCGACGCGCATGCTGAGCGTATCGAGGCTCTCGAAACCCTCGGCGATGTCGTTCGCTACGATCGAGACGAATCCCGGCGCGAGACCGCACTGCGGGATCAGGGCCTTGTCGGCGCCCTGGGCGAGTTCCCGAACCCTGCGCGCACTCGCGATGTCCTCGGTGAGGTCGAGATAGTGCAGCCGGCTTCGCACGGCTGCGCAGGCCACGGCCTCGGTGAGAAAGAAAGGGCCGGCGTTGATGACGGCAAAGTGGTCGGCAAGCGCCCGCGCCAGTGCATCCACGTCGGTGACGTCGATCCGCCGTTTGGCGAGCCCCGGATGCTCGGGCGCGTGGTCCAATCGCTTCGGGTCGCTATCCACCAGGGTGACGCGGTAGCTCCCGGACTCGTTCAGGAAGTGGCAGATCGTTTGACCGATCTTGCCGGCGCCAACCAAAGCCACGGGGCTCATGGTCTGCGCCTGCCGGCGAGGGACGGATCGGTCTTGCCGCGATGAGATGGTCAACGACATAAACGCCCACGAGGCGGCGCCAATTCGACGCCGAGAGTAGATGAAGTCCGTGATCGGGGCCAGCAACACCGGCCCACGCGGTGATTGCCCGCGTGCCCGCGACCATAGCACGGAAGGGGAGTGCTACGATGCCCGCAATGGCGACACACCAGATCAGCTACCACGTGCTCAAGGACCATATGGGCGGCGAGCCCTTGGTGCGCGGCGTGGCCGTCTGCGCGAGGCCCGACGAGTTGGAATCGCTCGGCCGAGACGGATTTCTGATCCGCGAGGCAGCGATCACCGGCGATTGGCTGGAGTCGCTGCGCCGTGCGCTGGATCGCTTGACCGAGAAGGAATGGCCCGCGCACCGGCCGCCGCCGGACGCCCGCCCGGACGAACCGCCGGTGCGTTCCTGGGGCATCATCCTGCGCCACCTGCTCGACAAGGACGCCGCGTTTCACGACCTCCTCTCCTGGCCGCCCGCGCTGTCGGTCGCACGCGCCATGATGGGACCGTTGGTGCGTCTGAGGGGATTGTCCGCGCGCGTGTCGCACGCCGGTGCGGAACACCAGGACACCCCTTGGCATCAACACCTGCGCGTCGTCCCGAACCCGCTGCCGCCCTGGTTCTCGCGACCGCACGCCATCGACTGCCTGATCTATCTCGACGGGTTGAACGATGACACCGGCCCCCTCTCGGTGGTACCCGGTTCCCACCACTGGCTCGACCGCGAGCCGCCTCCGGCGCGCTACGAACCCGTGCCCGGCGAGCAGACGCTGCGCCTCCCGGCCGGCAGCATGGTGATCCTCCATTCGAACCTGTGGCACCGGGCTCTGTCCCCACGCGCGGGGAAGCGTCGCGTGCTCATCCTGTCCTACACGCCGTGCTGGCTGCGGGAGTCGCCCCACGGCGGCCCGGCACCCGCCGATGGTCTGACCCGTGAGCTAATCGCGGATGGCGACGAGGAAATCCGAGAGCTGCTTGGCCTCACGGGGCACACGTAACCGCCCTTCCGCCGCGGTTGACGATCACACCGAAATCGCTTTCACCGCAGCCTCGATTTCCCGGCGCACCGACGGCCATTCGATGTCGCGGATCATGTGCGGCATCGGTTCCGCCTCGGCGTCGTCGAACCACACCAGACTCTTCTGCAGGTGGTAGGTGTTGTGGTCGATGTTCGCGAAACGCCTCTCGACGAGTAACAGGATCTCCGGCAGATTCATGCCGCCCTTCAGCAGGGAATAGAGATCGATGAAGTCCTTGCGGCTACCTCGACCACCAATGGCAATGACCTTCATCGCCGCGATGTCCCGTGGGTCCGCCAGGGACAGCCCGCGGTATTCGCTCGCCGGAAACAACAGCGGTGCCTCTGCCTCGAAAAAACTGATCCTCAAGCCCGCCAGCAGCACATGCAATGTGTCGCCGGTCCGGCTTAGTACGCGCACCTCGTCAACCTCCGCGGTTCGGGCCAGCAGGCGCCCCACGTCGAAGGATCCGGTTCGGAAGAAGTCCAAATCCTCGGAGTAGCGGTGGCCGATCTGCAAGGCAAGGGCCGTACCGCCTGCGAGCGTCCAGCCGTCCGTGATGCCCGCCGCAGCCAGCTGTCGGACGGTTGACCAGCCCGCCTTACTGAGTACCCGGGGATGCATCGTCGCCGCCCAACACTAGATTCCAATACCGACGCGTCCGAGCATCCATGCCGCGTCGGTCGATCGCATCGCGGATCGCGTCATCGCCAAAGAACGCCCTGGCGGCACGCACCTGATCCGCGTTGCCGAATGCGAGCACGCGAGACAGCACCCACCCGGGGTGGGACTCCAGGTCATCGGCCACGAGGCGCTTGTCCCAGAAAAGCGGCTGCAGCACGTTGACGAGCGATGGGGCGCTAGGTTTTTCGTGCGTCGGTGATTCCAAGGCAACCAAGTGGACCTCCAGCTGAGCCCCCAGCGCCATGGCAATACGCCGCAGCGTGGCTACCTCGAAACGGTCCCAGCCGGTTTCGTACCGATGCAGAGCCGACGCGCTGGTTCCGGCCTCGCCCGCCAGTTGC
>JAPOYW010000214.1 GCA_026706425.1 Gammaproteobacteria bacterium | reverse complement strand
TCGATGCACTTGGCGAATCAGTCGCCCTTGTTGACCAGCGTCCACATGATGTGGAAGTGCGGGCTCATGTCGGCGAGGCCGCACTCCCGTTCCGCCTCCGCCTGCTCCTCCAGGCGGTTTCGCATGTAGGTGACCTGACGCTCGCTCATGGCGTCTTCGATCAGGCAGAAGCCGTACTTCTGAAGATCTCGTCGAGCCTGGTTGATGTCCTTGGTCTCCCGGGGTAGGTCGTTGAACTGCTTCCAGTAGTTGTGCTTTCGCGCCACCGTCGTGTCGTAGTACGGCGTGCCGTTCAACCCCCCGCCCTCGGCGCTTCGTCCCGCGTCGAACAGGGGGCACTTGAACCGCTCGGTGAGGGAACCGTCGGGGCGCATGGCGGGCACGCCGTTGCCGCCCACCGGCGGTTTGAGCCAGGGATTGTTCTTGTGCATGGAGCGAAACGGCTCGCCGGATGCGAACCATTGGGCGTCGGTCATCCTCGAGTCGTCGTCGGACAGTGCGGCCACGTTCTCGGCAAGGAACTCGGCGGGAATGGGGTCGTCGGGTACGTCCGGTTCGGAGGCTGCCATGGCTTGATCGTTCGGCGTGGACTATGGCGCAGTCTACCAAGAGCTAAGAGGGCGATCATCGGCCACCTTGGCACGCTGACATTCGCCTCAAGCCGGGGATATGATTGGCGTGCGCTTACCAGCGGGAGCGATCATGCGGAATCTGATTGTTGCTGTTCTGTCCTTGGCTGCTGCCTGGAATGCGATTGCCGCCGAGGAGACGACCTCGGCCCACGTCTACCAGGCGGTCGTGCGAGTGGGGGCGGACGTGGACCTCGTGCGGGAGGTGATGGGCCGGCCCGAGTCGACCACCGATCCATGGATCGTCGTCCAAGCGGAACCGAGACACGTTTTCTACCAGGCGCTCACTCTCTTGCGGAAAGCCAATCGGCTGGCGGTGGAGTTGGTGAACGAGAGACGGGTGGGACTGCTCCCGGTTCCCGAGGGTGAGATCCAGCCCGCACTCGTCCTCGACGTCATCGAGCGGGCCGCCGCCCAGATCGACGCCGTACGCGGCGAACTGGGCATCACCTACCGGGCCGAGATGCCGGAACTCGAAACGGACCGCGAACCTGCGGATGTCCTGCGCGAGATCGTCCAGGTCAGCCGGCAGTTGAACCACCTCATCGATCGGCGCTTCAAACCGGAGGATGTCTACGGGCGGTTGGAACTGGCGGCGACCTACGTCGCGGGGGCTTTGACCCGGGACGAGGCGGTGCCGGAGTACGGCGAACTGCCTCCCTTCGAGTCCGGCAAGGTGCCGGCGGACGTGTATCGCCGCGTTCTCGAGTGCCTCGAACTGGCGACAGTGGTCGGCGAACGGCGCGGCGTCGACGTGTTGAAGCTGAACCTGCGTCGCGAACTGCGCCGGCGCGACATCGCCCCGGCCGATGTCTACGATCTGGCCACCACGCTGCTGTCCGAGGTCGCCTACCTCACCCTGGTTCTCGACGCCAAGGATGTCGACACGCCGTCGATTGAACGGCCGAAGCACATCTTCCCGTCGCATGTCTACCGGATAGCCGGGATGCTGCAGGACGAACTGGCGCGCCTGGAAGCCCGGAACTAGGCGTTGCACGAACTCTGGATGCGCGAAGCGCTAGCCCTCGCGCGGCAGGCGGGTGCCCGGGGCGAAGTCCCCGTCGGCGCGGTGGTGGTCGTCGACGGTGAGTGCGTCGGTCGCGGCCGAAATGGTCCGATCACGACGGTGGATCCGACCGCGCACGCGGAAATCGAAGCGTTGCGCATGGCGGGGCGTGCCGTGGGGAACTACCGCCTGCCGGGTGCCGTCCTGTACGTGACGGTTGAACCGTGTGCCATGTGCGCCGGCGCCATGGTGCATGCCCGGATCGAGCACCTCGTGTACGGCGCTGCCGAGCCCAAGTCGGGTGCCGTGGCGAGCACGGCACGGCTGTTCGAGTCACCGGGGGTCAACCATCGCGTCGAGGTTACCGCTGGCGTTCTCGCGGACGAGTGCGCGCGACTGCTGGTCGACTTTTTCGGGGCTCGTCGGGGTTCCTGACCACTGCCAAGGTAACGGCTGCGCGGTTCGACGCCGTATAATGACGCCGCTCATGCCGTCCCGCGTCGAGATCCTGACCGGCCCGCCCGCGTTCTCTCGCGCGCGACTCGCCGCAAAGCTCGCCGAACTCCAACAACTCGATGCCCGCGTTGAAGCCGTGTTCGCCGAGTACGTGCATTTCCTGGTTCTTGGCGGCGAGTTGGCAGGCACCGGTCGGGACATTGCCGATGCACTTTTAACCTACGGACCCCGCCGAGGCCTGCCCGCGCGGATCGGCAAGCCGTTCTGTGTTGTCGTGCCCCGGCCCGGCACCGTTTCGCCTTGGTCCAGCAAGGCGACGGACATCTTCGGGCGTTGCGGTCTAGGTGCCGTCGTCCGGGTCGAGCGGGGCATTCGGTGGTACGTGCGAGGTAGCGCGGAACGCCGTCTGATCCAGTGTCTGCACGACCGGATGACCGAGGCGGTCGTGTTCGACGACGACTTCTCGTCATTGACCGAGGCGACCGCGCCTAGGTCGTTGCGCCTGATTCCTCTGGCCGACGATCCGGTGGATGCGTTGGTTACCGCCAACGAGCGCCTCGGCCTTGCGCTGTCGGACGATGAGATCGACTATCTGGCCGCGGCCTACGCCGAGTTCGGTCGCGACCCGACGGACGCGGAACTCATGATGTTCGCGCAGGCCAACTCCGAGCACTGCCGGCACAAGATCTTCAACGCGACCTGGAAAATCGGTGGTGAACCCCAGCCGAAGTCGCTGTTCGCGATGATCCGCAACACTTATCAACGCATAAACGGCGCAGGGATCCTGTCGGCGTATTCGGACAACGCCGCCGTCATCGAAGGGGCTGCGACGGCGCGCTTCTTTCCGGGCGCCGACCACGTGTACCGGGCGTCCACGGCCCCGAGCCACGTGCTGATGAAGGTGGAGACCCACAACCACCCCACGGCCATCGCCCCCTACCCGGGTGCGGCCACGGGGTCCGGCGGCGAGATCCGCGACGAAGGCGCGGTGGGGCGCGGCTCCAAGCCCAAGGCGGGCCTGGCCGGATTCACCACCAGCCACCTGGAAATCGGATCCTCCCCGGAACCATGGGAACTTCGGGCCGGCAAGCCCGGCCGGATCGCGTCGGCGCGGGAGATCATGCTGGACGGGCCCTTGGGCGCGGCCGCGTTCAACAACGAGTACGGGCGGCCGTGCCTTGCCGGTTACTTCCGGACTTTCGAGGCGCGGGGCGACGGAGCGGACTGGGGCTACCACAAGCCGGTGATGATCGCCGGCGGCGTCGGTGCCGTCACCGAACAGCACGTGACCGCGGCCGACGTGCCCATCGGCTCGAAACTCCTCGTGCTCGGCGGTCCGGCCATGCTGATCGGCCTGGGCGGGGGGGCGGCGTCGAGCATGGCGTCCGGCGAGAGCGATTCGGAGCTCGACTTCGCGTCGGTGCAGCGCGACAACGCCGAGATGCAACGCCGATGCCAGGAGGTCATCGACCGGTGCTGCGCAATGGGAGATGACAATCCGATCCGGCTTATCCACGACGTCGGTGCTGGCGGTTTGTCCAACGCGCTGCCGGAATTGGTCAACGACGCGAGCGTGGGCGGGCGTTTCGACATCCGCGCCGTTCCGAACGCCGATCCCGGCATGTCGCCGATGGAAATCTGGTGCAACGAGGCCCAGGAACGCTACGTGCTGGCGGTGGCGGCTGAGGATCTCGCGATCTTCGAGGCCATCGCCACCCGGGAACGCTGCCCCTACGCGGTCGTCGGGGAGGCGACGGCCGAGAAACGGTTGATCGTCGATGATTCGGAACTCGACGGAACCCCGGTGGACATGCCGCTGGGCACGCTGCTGGGCAAGCCGCCGCGGATGAACCGGGAATTCGTTCCTGCGCCGCGCCGGTCGGCGTCTTTCGATCATCGACGCGTCGATCTCGCCGAAGCCATCGACCGCGTGTTGCGTTTCCCGGCCGTGGCGAGCAAGAAATTCCTGATCACGATCGGCGACCGGAGCATCACCGGCCTTGTCGCCCGGGATCAGATGGTCGGTCCCAACCAGGTGCCGGTGGCGGATGTGGCCGTCACCCTGGCGGACTTCGAAGGGTATCGCGGGGAAGCGATGGCGATGGGCGAGCGGAGTCCGGTCGCGGTGATCGATCCGGCTGCAGCGGCGCGATTGGCCGTTGCCGAGGCGCTCACCAACCTGGCTGCGGCACGAATCGAGAGCCTGTCCCGCGTCGTCCTTTCTGCCAACTGGATGGCCGCTGCCGGTCACCACGGCGAGGATCAGGCCTTGTTCGAGTCGGTCCGCACCGTGGGCGAGGAACTTTGTCCGGCGCTCGGCATCGCGATTCCGGTCGGCAAGGACAGCCTCTCGATGAGAACGACCTGGGACGACAAGGCGGTTGTCTCGCCGGTGACGTTGAATGTCAGCGCCTTCGCACCCGTTACGGACGTCCGGCAAACGCGAACGCCGGTACTTGGCAAGGACACACACTGCCTGCTTCTCATCGAGCCGCCTTTCGCCCGGCGCCGACGGCTGGGCGGGAGCGTTTTGGCGCAATGCTTCGGATCCCTCGGCGACCGACCGGCGGACGTGGACGACGCGGCAGCGCTGAAACGCTTAATCGAATTCGTCGGGATGCTAGTCGACGCCGGCCGCATTACCGCCTACCACGACCGCTCGGACGGCGGAGTGATCGCGACGCTGCTGGAGATGTCTTTCGCCGGACGCGATCGCGGACTCGAAATCGATGTTGGTGACGACCCGGTCGCGCAACTCTTCGCGGAGGAGGTGGGCGTCGTGGTGGGGGTTGCGGAACGCGATGTCGCCTGGGTGCGGGGGGTCGCCACGCTTCGCGGGCTCGAGTGCTCTCAGGTCGCCATGCTTCGTGACGACGAGCGCATCGTCATTCGCCTGGGGGACATCGAACTGTTCGCGTCGACCCGGGCCGACCTGGAACGGACCTGGGCTTCCACCAGCCATGCGATGCAGCGCCTGCGGGACGATGCGGAGTGCGCC
>JAPOYW010000163.1 GCA_026706425.1 Gammaproteobacteria bacterium | reverse complement strand
GCCGCGGACAAGGCCACCGTGATCGCCGGAACGTGCACGAACGGTATACCCACATCGGGCCGCTCCGCGTCTGGCGGCGGGAACCTCTCGATGCGGTCGACCACCGTGCGCACCTCGTCCAGAACCTCCTGGGTATCCGCGAATGGACCTACCTCAAGCGAGACGGTGCCGACATCGGCCGACGCCTCGGAAACCACCCGGCGTACCCCGCCAAGCCCGACCACCCGCTCCTCGATTCGACGCGTAATGCTCTCCTCGACCTCCGTGGGGCTCGACCCGGGATATGGCACCGTCACGCTGACCCTCCTGGCGTCAACGTCCGGTATGATCTCGACGTCGATTCCCGACGCGACGAACAGCCCCCCACCGATCGCCAGCAGCATGAGCAGACTGCCCGCCACCCGGCGGTGCACGAATGCGGCGATCACCGCACCCACGCCGGTAGGGGCCTGTTGCGAGCCGGAGTCGCCGGACGCGGTCATCGTCCGCCACCCTCGGCAACGGCCGTCACCGCCAGTCCGGTCCGTTCGCCCGGAACCGCGCCGAGAACCACTCCCTCGCGCACGTCGAAAGCTGCCACGATCCAGCCGGTGTCAGTTCGCCCCAGCGTACGCGGCGTCTGCCGCAACAGTTTGCCGTCGTCCACCAGCCATACGCTGTCACCGGCACGATGCGCCTCGGGAGGCAGCAGGTAGGCGTCGTTGAACGCGGGGCCGTCGAGGGTGACGCGTACGAACGTTCCGGGCGGGGGGGCATTCGCGTCGGCGAAGTCCATCAGCAAGCATGGACAGGCGCGTGCGTGGCGCCAGCACCGACGAGACCTGCGAGACCACCGCCTCAAAGCGTTGCCCCCGGGCAAGAACTGCGGCTGGCTGGCCGCGGGGGTCCCCAAGGTACGCCAAGTCAGCCACCGGAATGGGCGCGCGCGTCTCCAGGCGACCGGTCTGGAACACCGTACCGACACTCGTTGCCCGTGAGACGACCTCGCCGACCGACACCGGTGCGGCGATCACGGTGCCGTCGAAGGGCAGCGAGAAACGTGTTTCGGACAACTGCAGCTCGGCCAGCTTGACGTCCGCAATGGCCGCCTGCACACGGCCCTCGAAGCGTTCGATCTGGCCCAAGCGACCAACCGCCGGCGGAACCTCCGCGCCCGGGTTTCGGTCGCGATACTGTGCGGCGTCCAGAGCCCCTTGGTCCTTGGTGGCGGCGCAGCCTTCCACGGGCCGCCGCGAGCATGCCCTGCGCTCGCTCGAGCCTCAGCTCGGTGTCCTCCGGATCCACGACGAACAACGTCTCGCCTGCCTTGAACGTCCCGCCTGCACGTAGAGCGGGCGAGACTTGGACCACGCGGCCCGACGCCAGCGGACGTAACGCGACCGGTGTCCGCGCATGGACTTCGCCGGTAAGCGTCACCGTCAGCGAATGCGAACCGACGTCCGGGCGCAGGACCCGCACCGACGGGGCTTCCGCGCTGCGGATCGCGTCCCCGCCTATCGGTGCCACCCCCGGCGACCGGGCGAAGTAGATACCCACCGCCAGTGCGACTACGAGCAGTCCAACCTGCGCCCAGCCGACCCAGCCGCGCGATTCGCGATCTGCAGCATCCGCCATATCCCTTCCCCCTAACTGTCGCCTATGTCTCTACTACCTCCAACTGTCCGTACCAAGCGGGCCGCGCACACCAGCGGTTGCGCCGTACACGCACGACCGACTACCGGCTTTTCCGGAGCGTACGCAAGTCCGAGGGGAAAACAAAGGCAGTAGCCTACGGGGTCGCAAACCGGCGGCGAATTGCGCCACGTCGATGAGTCTGGCGGCTGTTCGGAGTCTCCGTTGGCAGACCCTCGGCCGCAGTCCACCGCAAGCAAGCCCGCTGCAGCGGCATCGGTGACCTCGCCGCCATGGCGAAAGCAGACCTGTCCTTGGCCGTCGAACCGTACGACATACGCGTCGTCGGCACCGTCGCCCTCCTTGACCTGCACTAGATCGCGCCAGGCCTCGCCATCCTCGGTGACGAGGTATATCGTCTCCTGCCTTTCCTCGGACACCTCGCCGCGCATCCCCCGGGTGAGGGCGGCTCGAACAAGCCGCGGCATCTCATCGATAACCAGCACGGATGCGACCGAGGGCGCGGACTCCAAACCGTCGATGCGGAGCCACCAGCCGCGCACCTGTCGCGCCGCAGCCCGACCGAATCCCACCACGAGAACGCCAGCCCTTTCCGGGTCAGGCACCGTCACGTCGACCCCGCTCAACGTGGTGGCGCGCAGGGACCCCGTGTCTTCCGCTGCGATTGACACACCGGAGGACAGCAACACGGTCATCGCCACCAGCCACGCTCTCGGTTGAACGCGGGCGATACGTTTTGCCAGCATCACCGGAGTCAAGGTCTTAGTGATGCAGGCAACCCGCGGTTGAAGAGTCGGCATTGGTCACCTATCGAGAGGGGAACGATTCTGGGACCGTAACGCAGTCTTCGATCGGTGACCACTCTCGGCCAGCCCGCCTCCCGGCGATGTCGACCGGCCGCAACCGGGTTTGGCGCCCCGGCCAGGATTCGAACCTGGGACCTGCCGCTTAGGAGGCGGCCGCGCTATCCAACTGTGCCACCGGGGCCCCGAAGGGCGGCAACCATACCGCCCTTCCTCGCCACCGTCACCCCCGCCGGTAGGTGCCCACCAGGCGGTTCATGCCGATCAAGTTGGGTTCGATTCTCTCGAGCAGGTCCCACATACCCAAACCGGCTTCCAGGTCGAGTTCGGCATCGAGGGCCAAGAGCCAGAAGAAGTAGTTATGCACGCCGTGTCCTTCCGGCGGCATGGGCCCGCCGTAGCCCGGCTTGCCGAAGTCGCTGACTCCCTGGGTGTGCTCGCCGGTGGCTTCGGCGAGCCCCGTGGCCGAGCCCGGGATGTTGTAGAGGACCCAATGCACGTAGCCGTAGCGGCCCGGTGTGACCAAGGGCGCATCCGGATCGTGGCAGATGACGGCGAAGGACTGGGTGCCTTCCGGCGCGTCGGTCCAGGACAACTCGGGCGATACATCCACGCCCTCCCCCGTGTGCTTGCTCGGAATCGCGCCACCGGTCGAGAAAGCCGAAGACGTGAGTTGCATCGAGGACAGTGCGAATCCCATGGGTCGAATCCTTAAGTTCGAGTCGCGAAGCACCAAGCGGTACACGCTCCTCGAGGGGTTGTCCACGCCATCCACGCCCAAGCGGCATACAATGGCATGGTCAAGGAGGAGGGAATCATGACGCACGAACTCGTTATACGAGGCGGCCACCTCGTGGACGGCTTAGGCGGAGAACCGGTTCCGGGTGACCTCGCCGTCGATGCAGGCATCATCACGGAAGTCGGGAAGGTCGATAGCAAGGGCCGACGCGAACTCGACGCCGATGGCCTGACGGTGACGCCCGGCTTCATCGACATGCACACCCATCTCGATGCCCAGATCTGCTGGGATCCGCACGTCTCGCCGGTGTCCCGCCACGGCGTTACCACGGCCCTGATCGGCAACTGCGGGGTCACCTTCGCGCCCTGCCGACCAGAGGACCGCGAGCTGCTCGCCGGCATGATGGAGACGGTGGAGGACATTCCCCGGCAATCCATCCTTACCGGCCTGCCCTGGGACTGGGTGGACTACGGCGACTACCTGGACTCGGTGGAACGGCTTGGTCCCGGCATCAACATCGCCGGGATGATCGGCCATGGCGCATTGCGCTACTTCGTGATGGGCGAGCGCGGGGTCGAGGAAGACGCTACCGACGAGGAAAAACACGAGATGGCGCGCCTGGTCGGCGAGGCCATCGACCGGGGCGCCGTGGGCTTCTCGTCGAACCGCTACCGGGGCCACCGTATCCCCGACGGCCGCGCGGTGCCGGGAACGCTGGCCGAACTGGATGAACTGGTGATGATCGGCAACGAGGTCGCCAAACGCGACGCGCTCTACCAGCACGTCGGCATGCGGTTCGACCACGTCGACCACGTCGTCGGCGCCACCGGGGCGCGGATGCTGTTCAACTCGACCTTGCAGGGTTTCGACGACGACGCCGGAACCAAACGCTTGGAAGCGATCAGCGAGGTTGCCGAAGGTCGGGATCTCTCCGGGGTCGCCCAGGTGCGCGGCAGCGGTGCCCTGATCGGCTTCCAAGGGCTGGTTCCCGGCGCCGGAGAGACCTGGGGCAAGCTGCGTCGAATGGACCTCGACGCCAAACTCGAGGCAATTCGGGATCCCGAGTTGCGGGCGCGGCTGGTCGCCGAAGCGCAGGAACCGAAGGGCTGGGCGCGACCGGGTTGGATGTACTACCTGGGCAACGGTGTCTCGCCGGACCACTCCCAAGGCAGTCACAACAACCTCGCCGCCATGGCGGAGGCGGCCGGCGAACATTGGTCCGAGACATTCCTGCGTCTGTCCGACGAAACCAACGGCGCGGCGCTCTTCAACCACGTGGGCGAGAACCAGAACCTCAATGCGCTACGCGACCTCTTCGCCGGCGGCGTCTTCCCGGGCGTCGGCGATGCCGGCGCCCACGTCGGCATGGTCATGGACGCCGGTTGGGCGACCTTCGTGCTGTCCCATTGGATTCGCGAAGACGGCCTCTACACCATGGGCCAAGGCATCCAGCGCCTGACCAGCGGGCCAGCCCGCATCCTCGGGCTCAAGGATCGGGGCGCGCTGCAGGCCGGCATGCGGGCCGACATCAACGTGTTCGACGCGGACACCGTTGCAGAAGCGCATCCCTACCGCGTGGCCGACTTCCCGGCAGGTGCAGAGCGACTGACCCAGGGCAGCATCGGCTACAAGGCGACACTGGTAAACGGCGAGTTCCACGTCATCGACGGCGAGCTGACCGACGCCTGCGCGGGCCAGGTGCTACGCCACGGCGGCTAGAGTCCTTGAGCCGGGACAATGTTTAACGGTCAGGGTGCATTCGCGAGGCATCGTAGGGGCGAGGCTTGTCCTCGCCGGCATTCATGCAAGGACCGCCCTCGGCTTCGACCTGGCGCGGGCGACTGCGCGCCCTGGCGGGCGCGATAGGGTCGCCCCTACGGCACCTCATCGGTTTGAGGCGGAACCTCGCTAGATTCCTT
>JAPOYW010000476.1 GCA_026706425.1 Gammaproteobacteria bacterium | reverse complement strand
CATGCCCTGGCTAGGGCCGTAGATGTCCGCATCCAGAATGCCCGTTCTCGCGCCGGCCCGATCCAGCCCCAAGGCCAGGTTCACCGCCGTGGTGGATTTGCCGACGCCGCCCTTGCCCGAGGCGACCGCGATCAGGTGGCCCGCGCGGGTCGTATTTCGGGGTGGCGGCGGCGCGAAGGTGAGATCGAGGACCACCGCGTCGTTCAAGGCTTCCGAGAGCGCTCGTGTGTAAGGTTCCTCGAGACCCTCCACGGGGTAGCCCAGCACCGCGTCGACGTGCCACCGCTCGTCCAAGCGGGCGGCTCGGCGGACCGCGCCGAGTTCGCCCCAGGTGGCGCCGAGCACGGGGTCGGGGAAACTGTCTATTGGGTTGGCCATCGAGGATCCTTCGATTCGGCCACGATTATAGCGTCCGCCCTCCCGTGCACGGACGGGTCAGGCAAACCCAGGCACAAGGCGAGGCCATCGCGCCCGAAGCGCTTACGGGCGAGCCCGCCCCCTACGCCGTTGCCGGCGCGAGTTCCAGCCAGGCGCTGCGCAAAACCCGCGCTGCCGAGCGCAGGAAGATCGCCAACAGGATCACCGCCACGACCATGTCCGGCCAGCCGGAGTCGAACAGCCACACCGCAGCCGCCGCACCGATTACCGCAAAGCCCTCGATCACGTCGTTGCGCGAACACTCCCATGACGACGACATGTTGACATCGCCCTTCCGGTGGGGGGTCAGCAGCCACAGGCAGATGCTGTTGGCGGCGAGGTTCAGCGCGGCGGCAACCGACATCGTGCTCGCCACCGGCGCGTCGAGGTCCGTCAGCCGCCAGCCGATCTGGACCGCCACCGCCAGCGCCGCTGCGAGTATCAGCAGCCCCTTCAGGAGGGCGACCCGGGCCTTGGTCTGCGTCGAGGCACCGACCACCGCCATGCTCAACGCATAGGTGAGCGCGTCGCCGAGGTTGTCCAGGGTTCCCGAGAGCAATGCCGAAGAGCCGCTCAGGACCGAGGCGGTGACCATGCCGACGAAGGTAGCCGCGTTGATGCCCAAGACCCACGCCAACACCTTGCGCTGCCGACTGGCGAGACTCGCCACGTCGATCGTCGTTGTGCAGCAGTCGTCCGCCACGGTTGTGGGTTCGGCCAAAGATGGCGGGGAGTCTACCAATCTCAAGCCGGTCGTGATTCGACCATCCGCGTCGTCGATCGAGTCGGTTTTCCGATCCCGGGCTATCAGCCGGACTATCAGATTAGGGGTCTATAATGCTAGTCAGTGATGGATTTTAGGGGTCTAAAAGCCGGCACAACGGCCGAGCAGTTCGTCGGCCAGCATCTGCAATACCTCCTCGCACCCCGCCCCAACCGGGAGCTCACCTACTGGCTTCGCGAGGGTCGCGCCAACAACGCCGAGGTGGACTACGTCGTCGAACTCGGGGGCCGGATCGTGCCGGTGGAAGTCAAGGCGGGCCGCGCCGGCGCTTTGAGGTCGCTGCACCAGTTCGTCGCCGAGAAACGTCCTCCCGTCGCCGTTCGTTTCGACGCGTTGACGCCCAGCGTTCAGGATGTCGCCGCCGAGGTCACATCGAAGGGCAAACCCCGGAGAATCCGATATCGCCTGCTGTCCCTGCCGCTTTACCTGGTTGAGCGTTTGCCCGATATCGTCTCGAGCGATCTGGCTCAAGGAACCGAAGTCCTCTTGACCTAGGGCGGGAAGCGCGCGCACCGCTGCGTGGCCAACCGCCGCCGTGGCGCGTATAGTCTCGCGCCCTCACGCAATCCGCTCGAGAGAGTCATGCGTCGCATCCTCGTCACCAGCGCGTTGCCGAACGCCAACGGGGCCATTCACCTGGGCCACCTGTTCGAGCACATCCTGACCGACATCTGGGTTCGGTTTCAGCGCATGGCGGGCAACGAGTGCTACTACGTCTGCGCCGACGACGCCCACGGCACGGCCACCATGCTCGCGGCCGAGCACCTCGGCACCACGGCGGCGGCGATGATCGAGACGCTGCGCCGGGAGCATGCCGAGGAATTCGGGCGCTTCCACGTCGGCCACGACAACTACTACTCCACGCACTCGCCGGAGAACGAACGCCTGACCCGGGCGATCTACGAGCGTCTCGCCGAGGACGGCCGGACGTTCACCGCCGATGTCGAGCAGCTCTACGACCCCGAGCGCAAGCTGTTCCTGGCCGACCGGTTCGTCAAGGGCACTTGCCCGCGCTGCGGTGCCGACGATCAATACGGCGACAACTGCCAGGAGTGCGGCGCCACCTACGACGCCACCGAGTTGGGCAATCCGCGCTCCACCCTGTCCGACAACACGCCGCAGTTGCGCTCGTCGGATCACTACTTCTTCGACCTGGCGCAGTTCACCGACTTCCTCAAGGAGTGGACGGCGAGCGACGCCGTGCAGCCGGAGGTGGCAAACAAGCTCGGCGAGTGGCTGACCGGCGGGTTGAAGGCCTGGGATATCAGCCGCGACGGGCCGTATTTCGGTTTCACCATTCCAGGCACAGAGGGCAAGTACTTCTACGTCTGGATGGACGCGCCGGTCGGCTACATGGCGAGTTTCGAGAACCTGTGCGACCGGTCGGAAGGTCTGGATCCCGATGATTTCTGGCGTGCGGACAGCGATGCCGAAGTCCACCACTTCATCGGCAAGGACATCATCAACTTCCACTGCCTGTTCTGGCCGGCGGTCCTCCAGGGCGCGGGATACCGCACGCCGACCAAGGTCCATACCCACGGCTTCGTCACGGTGGACGGCGCAAAGATGTCCAAGTCCCGGGGAACGTTCATCAACGCGAGCACCTACCTCAAGCATCTGGATCCGGAGTACCTGCGCTACTACTTCGCGACCAAGCTCTCCGCGAACACCGACGACGTGGACATGCAACTCGACGATTTCGTGCAGCGCGTGAACTCCGATCTCGTCGGCAAGGTGGTAAACATCGCCTCGCGTTGCGCGGGGTTCATCCACCGGGGCTTCGACGGGACTCTGGCAGAGGGCGTACACGACGCGGAGCTTTGGGCCGCGGCGTCCAATGTCCGGCATGAACTCGCCGACCTCTACGAGCGCGGCGACGTCGGCCGTGCCGTCCGGCAGATCACGGCGCTGGCCGACCGCACCAACCAGTACATCGCGGAGCACGAGCCATGGAAGCACGTCAACGATCCCGATCGACGCGACGAGGTGCAGGGCGTGTGTTCCCTCGGCATCAACGTGTTCCGGGCTCTCGTGGTCTACTTGAAGCCCATCCTGCCGGCGATGGCGGCCAAGGCCGAGGCATTCCTCAAGGTGGAACCCCTTGCTTGGGAAGACGCGGCGGAACCCCTCGTCGCGCACGAAATCGATCGTTTCAAGCCGTTGTTCACCCGCATCGACCGCAAGGACGTCGACAAGGTCGTCGCCGAAACCGTTGCGGAGGTTGAGGCGGAGGATGCGGAAGACCAAGGCGGTGCGGAAGTCAGCATCGACGACTTCGGCAAGATCGACCTGCGCATCGCGAAGGTGGTCGACGCGAACTTCGTGGACGGGGCGGACAAGCTGCTCGAACTACGGCTCGATGTCGGCGACGACGCAAGGACGGTGTTCGCCGGCGTCCGGGAAGCCTACCATCCGGGCGCCCTGGTCGGCCGTCTGGTCGTCGTAGTCGCCAACCTCGCGCCCCGCAAGATGCGCTTCGGCACCTCGGAGGGCATGGTGCTCGCGGCTGGCCCTGGCGGGGAGGACATCTTCCTCGTATCCCCGGATGCGGGTGCCGAGCCGGGCATGCGGGTGACTTGACCGCTATGGCACCCGCCTGCTGAATACCATGGCCGAGTTGCTGCTCATCCTGCTGTCGGCAGCGCTGGTCAACAATTTCGTTCTGGTGCAGTTCCTGGGTCTGTGCCCGTTCGTGGGCAGTTCCGGGCGTGTCGAAACGGCGGTGCCGATGACGCTCGCCACGATGTTCGTGTTGATGGTGGCGGCGCTCGGCACGTACCTGGTCAACCGCTACCTGCTCGTCGCCCTCGAGGTTGAGTACCTGCGCATCATCGCCTTCATCGTGATCATCGCGGCGACGGTGCAGTTCACCGAGATGTTCGTGCGCGCCGCGAGCCCCGTGCTGCACCAGATGCTCGGCATCTACCTGCCGCTCATCACCACCAACTGCGCCGTGCTCGGCGTGACCCTGATCGCGGTGGGCGAGGGACTGTCGCTGCCCCGGACCCTGTTCCTCGCCATCGGTGCCGGACTCGGTTTCGGCATCGCCATCGTGGCCTTCGCCGCGCTCCGGGAACGCATCACGGACGACGCGGTGCCGAAACCGTTCCGCGGGCCGCCGCTGGCGCTGGTGACGGTGGGTTTCATGGCCTTGGCGTTCTACGGCTTCAAAGGGCTCGGCGGATGACCGCGACGCTGATACTCGGCGGAATCGGTGTGATGGCCGCGGTTCTGCTGTCCGTCGCCCGGCGAGCATTGGCCAACAAGGAGGACGCCAACGCCGACAGGGTCGTTGTCGCCATCGACGCAGTACTGCCGCAGAGCCAATGCGCCCAATGCGGGTATCCGGGCTGCCGCCCGTATGCTGAAGCAGTCGCAGGGGGCGAGCGACTCGACCTTTGCCCGCCTGGCGGGTCGCGGGTGGTGGCCGCCCTCGAAGAGCTGCTAGGGCGCAACGCCGACGTCGAGATGTCGGAACCCGTCGACGCCGTCGCACGCATCGTCGAGGCGGACTGCATCGGCTGCGCGCTGTGCATCGATGCCTGTCCCGTGGACGCCATCGCTGGCGCGTCGAAGTACCTGCACGCGGTGATTCCGGAACGCTGCACGGGCTGCGAACTCTGCATTCCCGCCTGCCCGGTGGACTGCATCGACTTGGTGGCGCGTTCGGTCGAGTTCACAGGCCCGCCGGCGCCCGCGAATGCCTCCGCCTTGGCCTGCATCGGCTGCGGCCGGTGCGAAGGCGCCTGTCCCGTGGATCTGAAACCGGAAGTACTTCACGCCGCATTCGAGACCGGCGCCACCGACACGTCCGTGATCGACTGCATCGAATGCTCGGCCTGCACCCGGGCGTGTCCGAGCGGAATCGACCTCGTCGGGGCGTCCGGCGCGCCC
>JAPOYW010000160.1 GCA_026706425.1 Gammaproteobacteria bacterium | reverse complement strand
GAGAAATTCGGAACTGCCTGCTTGCGATTGAGTCTACCCTCGGCTCCTACGACGAATTCGCACGTCGCGTTTCCCACGCCAACTAACCGTCATTTCGAGGCCATCGGTGAAACTCCGTTTCGTTTGGACCAGTCTCACTGCCCAGTTCTCTTGTCAGAAGGCCCCGTACCTATGCGAATCAGCCTAAGCGCGTTCGGACCGATACGCGAAGCGGAAGTCACGTTCGGCGACCTGACGGTCTTCGTGGGACCTCAGGCAACTGGGAAGAGCATCCTGCTGCAACTCGTGAAGCTGCTGCTTGACAGACGCTCCATTCACATGGAAATGCGCCGTTTCGGATTGGAATGGGGCAGTGGCGTCGACGAGTTCTTTGAACTCTATTTCGGCGAGGGCATGTCCGGTCTGCGGTGCCAGGGCCTCACGACCTTGGCCATGGGTGGCAAGACCGTAGACCTCGGATCTCTCGCAAGGAGCCGCAAGGGACGCACCGTTGGCGAATCCCTGTTCTATATCCCCGCGCAACGGGTGATGAGCCTTCGTGACGGACTTACGCGACCTTTCTCCGAGTACCGCGCGGGCGACCCGTTCGTGCTGCGCGCGTTCAGCGAGGACCTACACCAGCTAGTGCAAACGGACTTCGCGAAAGCCGGCGGTCTGTTCCCCAAACGCAATAGGCTTAACGACACCTTGCGCAAGCCCTTGGCCGAGCATGTATTCGGTGGCTTCGAGCTCAAGACGGAGGTGGCGAAGATGCAAAGACGCATTGTGCTGGAGGACGATGGCGGTACGGTATTGCCGTATCTCGTCTGGTCGGCCGGTCAAAGGGAGTTCGTCCCGTTGCTGCTTGGCTTCTACCACCTCCTGCCGCCGGCGAAGACCCCGCGCCGCGACGAGCTCGAGTGGGTGGTTATCGAAGAACCCGAGATGGGTCTGCACCCGCAGGCAATCACGGCGGTGTTGACCATGGTGTTGGAACTCCGGGCACGCGGCTACCGGGTGTGCGTGTCGAGCCATTCGCCTCATGTCCTCGATCTGATGTGGGCGTTGCGCTTCCTCAAAGAGAACGGAGGTCGCGTTGCCGATGTGCTAAGACTGCTTGGGCTCAACCGCACGAATGTCAGCAAGCGGCTCGCGCAAGCGGCTCTTGGCAGCGCCCTCGGCGTGTTTTATTTCTCAAGGGACGGTTGGGTCCAAGACATCTCGCGACTCGATCCAGGATCGGACGACGATACGGAACACGGCTGGGGAGGGCTGACCGCGTTTTCGAGTGCGGCGGGCGAAGTCGTCGCCGAGGTCGCCGACAGGAATGCATGAACCCCAAGCAACGAAGGCACGACGACGGCGGCGACGGACCAACGCCTTTCGCGCGGCCGTAGAAGCGACGCCTCCACCAACATCCAAGGCATATCGACCGGGTCTCCAAGCCCTGTCTGCCGCCCACAGGAGGCAGATTTCCTCTGACGACTCGCGCCGTCTGACGGGCAGCATAGACCTCGACGCTGCACTGGTTGCCACACAACCGAACGCACCGCGTTGGGACTACGGCATCGGCTATCGCCATGGCCGCCGCGAGTACGCCGTGTGGGTCGAGGTCCACGGCGCCCAAACGAACAAGGTTGGGGATGTGCTCAAGAAACTCCACTGGCTGAAGGGTTGGCTTGCGGGGCCTGGGGAACGGCTTCTGCGGTTGACGGATGGCGGCGCACCCACACCCGCTTTCGTCTGGCTCGCCAGCGGTCCGATCCGACTGCCTCCGACATCGCGGCACGCCCGACAGGCGTCTCAGGCGGGCGTCTTTCCCCGGAAGGAGCTTCACATCCCCTGATGCCGTTCGACTACCCAATAGACCGAACGGGCGTATACGTCAGCGAAACAATCCCCGTATGGGCTTAAGCCAAGAACCCGGCGTCACGGCACGAACCGCAATCTCCTGACACCCCGTGAACGCCGCGTAGTCCACGACCGCAGACTCGAACGCCTCAAGGAATGGCTCGGGAGCTTCGACTTCCACGTACAACGCCTTGATCTCGAACAGCCCCTCCGCACGATGCGCCTTGCAGTCCATCCGCCCGACCAAGCGATCCCGGTAGAGGAGGGGCAGGGCGAAGTAGCCGTAGCGGCGCTTCGCAGCGGGGGTGTAGCACTCGATCGTGTAGTCGAAGCCGAACACCTGCAAGGCGCGTTTGCGTTGAATGACCACGTTGTCGAAGGGCGACAGGATGTGCACGGCGTGGGGGAATCGTCTCGGTGGCCGGTCGAACGTACCGGGTAGCGCGTAGATGGTCTCCCCGGAAGCGTCCCGCAGCGCGAGGAGGTCGCCTGCCCGCGCTCTCTCGGCCAACCGCCCGCGCACTCGGGCGCGTAGGTTCGCATCGCGGCGGATGTAGTTGACCGTTCGCGCCGTGGCGAAGCCGTGGGCTCGCAGGGCGAACTCGATGAGGTAGTCGGCGTGTTCCTCGACTCCCGGTTCGCGGGTGTCCACATCGGGCGACAGGAAGCGTTCGGCGAGTTGGTAGCGCTTTTCGAGGCCCTGGCGTTCGATGCACATCAGTTCGCCTTCCATGAACAGGTGCTCGAGAGCACGTTTGGCGGGCTTCCAGTCCCACCAGCCGCTGCGCTGCTTGTCGGGGTTGTCGAAGTCGCGGGTAAACAGGGGCCCTTCGGCGCGGATTCGATCGAGCACCCAGGCACGCGCTTTGGCGTCGGCGCCGTGGTGCCACCAACCCCATTCGCCGCGGGCCACGCCGCGCATCATCGGCAGCACGAAGCGGTAGTCCCGCATCGGCAGATAGGCGGCCGCGTGGGCCCAGTACTCGAACGCCCGTCGTGACTTGACCAAGCGGTTCAGGAGCGACTCGTCGTACCGGTTGACCCGGTTGTAGAGGATGTGATGGTGCGCCCGGGCCACCACCGAGATGGTGTCGATCTGGGCGTGGCCGATCTGGTTGAGCGCCTTCTCCACCCCCGCCAAGGCAGTCCCGAACTTGCGTTTGCCCGCGAGTCCCTGGTGTTCAAGCGCCAGGCTCCGCAACCTGGCCGGGGAGGGCGGTCGGCTCATGGCGAGTGGACCGCCGACTCGCGCGCGACGCGCGTGCGGTCGTAGGCACCGATCAGCACCACCGGGCTGGCGAGGACCAGGTGGAAACTCGCAGGGATCGGCGCGGCAACCACTTGTCGTCGGCGAGGATCGTGAGGCCGAGCACGAGCCGCGCGGTCATCACGAGGAAGTAGATCACGCCGAGCACAATGGTCGGGTAGGTCCATCGCAAGGCAATGACCCGACTCCCCGCAGCCATACGCCTCGCCACCACGACGAATAGGATCAGAATGACGATCTGAGCGGCGAGCAGCACCGGATCTGGGAGTTCGCTGCCTTTGAGGCTCTCAAGCGGCGGCAGAAACGCCACCGGCATCGTGATTTGAATGATGTGGGCCACAACACGGCCGAGAAAGGCGATCCCGAGCAGGGCGATTGCGATGGCATAGGCGCGGTTCACGGTTCATCCAGAAGTTCGAGTAGGTCGTCCGAAACCGTCAACCCGAAACCGGGTCCGTCGGGTACCTGGTCCGGGGATAGCCGACCCGCGTGACCGAACATCAGGCAGGGTGTGGTCAGGTCTTGTCGCAGAAGGTAGGTGCCGAAGGCGCCTTCGGCGGCGAGCAGGTCTTCTCGGGCTGCCTGCATGACCGGCATTGCGGCTCGGGTGAGCAGGCTGGTTTCGCCCACCTGGCAGCCGACGATGATGCCGACGCCGAGTCGTGAAGCCCGGCGTGCGACGGCCATGGATCGAAGAATACCGCCCATCTTCGACACGCGGATGTTGACGATCCAGCGATCGGGGTCGGTGAGCGTGTCGAGTTGCTCGATCCTGGCGAGGCTTTCGTCGAGCACGATGCGCGCCCCGGTTGCCTCGCCGACTGCGCGAAAACCCGCCAGGTCGCCGGCCTCCAGTGGTTCTTCGATGGCGAACAACTTGCCGGGAAGACCAGCCAAGTAGCGGATACAGCCGTCGGCGGACGTCCACAGGTTGTTGGCGTCGACACGGACGCGCTCGGCGGTCCCGGCCAATGCCCTGAGCTTTCGTCCATCGCTTCGGGCATCGCCGGAAAGCTTGATCTTGAAGTCGTCGAATCCGCGCCGGCGGTAGCGGCGAAGCTGACAGAGATAGGCGAGGTGCGGGGCGTTCCCGAGTACGGCCGAGTACTTGAATGCCGTACCAGGTCGCGGCATGTCGAGGAGTTCCTCGATGCATTTGCCCGACAGTCGGCCGAGCAGGTCGAGCAACGCGGTTTCCACGGCACAGAAGGCCGCCGGGTTCCGGTCGATATCGTTCGCGTGGTCGGCGATCCATGCGCGCAGACTCGCCAGGTCCCGAACCTCCGCGATGAGGGAATCCCCGTGGCGGCGAACGAAGTCGACACAGGTGCCAGTCGTTTCGCCGGTCACGTAGTCGCGGGGGCAGCCCTCGCCGTAGCCAACATGGCCGTCCTCCGAGTGGGCGGCGACGATCAGGTTCTCGGCGCGGTCGCGGCTTGCCGACGCGTGTCGGAAGACGACCTTGAAAGGCACTGGAAACTTGATCCCGGTAAGTCGAACGATCCGCATCCCGTTCACTCCGGCCGGTGGAACGGCTCGAAGTCGAAACCGCATTCCTCGGCGAGTTGGAGGTGCAGGTATTTGAACTGCGTGTCGCGTTGGCCGCTGGCGACGCGGTGCTCCCGGAACGCATCCCCGGTGCCGGGTTTCAGCCAACGCATCCGCAGTTCGCCGAGCCGCCCGCTGGCGCGCTTGCCGTCGTACTCGATGTTGCCCGTGCGCAGTCCCTCGTCGATCAGCGCAGCGAGGCGCGGGACAGGCACCAAGTCCCCGCGCGGCTCGAGGTAGAGCGTGTAGCTGGCGGTTGCCGGATCCGCCAGCACGATGAAGAACTCCGCCTCGACATCGGTCTTTCCGAGCGCCTCGCCAACGGCATTGAGGACCTGCACCTCGTGGAGTTTCTCGCCCGTGATGCTGGTGACGCCCTTGCCTTTCTGCAGGAACTCCAGGGTCGGCGTGGCGTGGACGCGGCCGTTCACCCTCACGATGTCGTTCATGTCGTAGCGGTA
>JAPOYW010000118.1 GCA_026706425.1 Gammaproteobacteria bacterium | reverse complement strand
CAAGTCGGCGACCGCCAGAATGGCGCCCAGGTTGTCCGAGGGGTGCCCCCATTCGGCGGCGAGCCACGTGTCGTTGAAGTCCAGCCAGCGGATCGCGCAGCCGATGTCCCAAGCCGCCTTCACCGGGTCCAGTTCGAATTGCGTTCCGGGGACCCGTGCCCCGTTGGGTACCACGGTTCCGGGGACGATGGGACCCAAGTGCTTGGCGCACTCCGGAAACCGTAGTGCCAGGAAGCCGCACCCCAGGGTGTCCATCAGGCAATAGCGTGCGGTGTCGTAGGCCTCGTCGCTGGTGATCTCGAATTCGGCCACGTACTCGGCTATGCGTATGAGTTCCGCATCCGGTTCCGGACGAATGTTGGTGTCCACGTTCCCCATGGCTATCTCTCGGCGAGCCTTGGGAACGGCCGCGGACCGGGCCCGACATAGTCCGCACTTGGGCGGATGATCCGGTTGTTCTGGCGCTGCTCCATCACGTGGGCGGTCCAGCCCGAGACCCGGGAACACACGAATATCGGCGTGAACAGCTTGGTGGGGACGCCGAGAAACCGGTAGGCCGCCGCGTGGAAGAAGTCGGCGTTGGGGAATAGCTCCTTCTCATCCCACATCAACTGCTCGATCGCACACGAGATCGGATAGACGCGGTCGTCGCCCACCTCCCGGGCCAGCTTCTCGGCCCAGCTCTTGATGATTGCGTTGCGCGGGTCCGAGCGGCGGTAGATGGCGTGTCCGAAGCCCATCACCACTTCTTTGCGGGCGAGCATTTCGCGTACTTCCGCAACGGCCGCATCGGGCGAGCCGAACCGGTCGATCAGTTCCATGGCGGCCTCGTTAGCTCCGCCATGCAACGGTCCGCGAAGCGACCCAATGGCACCGGTAACGCACGAGTGCATGTCGGAGAGCGTCGAAGCGCACACCCGGGCCGTGAAGGTCGACGCATTGAACTCATGCTCCGCATAGAGGATCAGCGAGACATCCATCACCCGCTGAAAAAGCGCGCTCGGCCTCTCCCCCTTGAGGGTCGCGAGGAAATGGCCCGCGATACTGTGCTCGTCCGTGTCGAGGTCGATACGTACGCCCTCGTGACTGTAGCGGTACCAGTAGTTGACGATCGACGGCATCGCGCCGAGGAGCCGGTCGGCCACTTCCTGCTGGCGTCCGAAGTCGCCTTCGGGCTCGAGATTGCCGAGTACGGAACACCCCGTCCGCACTACGTCCATGGGATGTGCCTCCGCGGGAATCCGCTCCAGCACTTCCTTGAGCGCCCCCGGCAGCCCTCGCAGCCCCTTGAGTTTGTTGCGGTAGGCGTCCAGTTCGGCGGCGCTGGGAAGTTCGCCGTAGAGGATCAGATGAGCGATCTCCTCGAAGGTCGCCCCACTGGCGAGATCGGCGATGTCGTACCCGCGGTAGGTGAGACCGGTCCCGGATCGTCCCACCGTACACAGTGTGGTCTCGCCAGCGCTTTGGCCCCGCAGGCCCGCCCCGCCAAGTGCCTTGTCAGCCATCGGAATCCCCCTCTCTCCCGGCGCCACCACCCGCAGACGGTTCGGCAGCGAACAGTTCGTCCAACTTCGCCTCGTAGTCGTGGTATCCGATCAGCTCGTACAGTTCGTCCCGGGTTTGCATGGCGTCGAGGACGCTGCGCTGGGTGCCCTGCTCGCGGATCGTCCGGTAGACCTGCAACGCCGCCAAGCTCATCGCCCGGAATGCAGACAGCGGGTAGAGCGCCATCCTCACGCCCACGCTTCGGAGTTCGGCCAAGGTGTACAACGGCGTGCTGCCGAACTCGGTCAGGTTGGCCAGCACCGGGACATCGACCGTTTCGGTCACGCGCCGGTACATGTGGAGGTCCGTCATCGCCTCCGCGAAGATCGCGTCGGCACCCGCCTCCACGAACCGCGACACCCGCTCGAGGACGGCGTCGAGCCCCGCCACGGCCAAGGCATCTGTACGGGCCATCACCACGAACTGCGCATCGGTCTTCGCGTCCACGGCGGCCTTGATTCGGTCGCACATCTCGCCGCCGGAAACGATCGCCTTGTTGGGACGGTGACCACAGCGTTTCGCGGATACCTGGTCCTCGATGTGGACCGCGGCCGCCCCGGCACCGATCATGGACCGGATCGTTCGCGCGATATTGAACGCACTACCCCAACCCGTGTCGATATCCACGAGGAGCGGCACATCCACCGCAGCGGTTATGCGCCGGACATCCTCCAGGACGTCGTTCATCGACGTCATTCCGAGGTCCGGCAACCCGTACGAGGCGTTGGCGACGCCGCCGCCGCTCAGGTACACGGCGCGGTAGCCAACCCGATCCGCCATGATTGCCGCGTAGGCGTTGATCGCACCGACGATCTGCAGTGGATTCTCTTCGCCCAAGGCCTGGCGAAACCGGGTGCCGGATGTGGTCATGAACCCACCTTAAGCGAGTGGTCCGAGGGCCGTGACAAGCTCGGCGTAGCCGGCGACAGCCTGAAAGGACGGGTACTGCGCGACAACACCCGGCGGGGCGTCGAAGAACAAGCCGACATCCGCCTCCTCCAGCATCGCAACGTCGTTGTAGGAATCCCCGGCTGCAATCACCCGGTAGTTCATCGAATGGAACGCCTGCACGGCCTTACGCTTGGGATCCTGCTGCCGCAATCGGTACCCCACGATGCGTCCCCTCTCCACGACGAGCCGGTGGCAAAGCAAAAGGGGGTGACCGAGCTTGGCCATGAGCGGCATCCCGAACTCATAGAACGTGTCGGAAAGGATGGCCACCTGGTAGTGCTCGCGTGCCCAGTCGAGGAAGTCGCCCGCCCCGGGAAGCGGATCCAAACCGGCGATGACATCCTGGATGGTGCCGAGCGGCAGGGAATGCTGGTCGAGGATCGCCAACCGGGCACGCATTAGATCGTCGTAGACCGGGATCTCGCGGGTCGTCTTACGAAGCGCCGGAATTCCCGTCCTGTCGGCCACCGCCTGCCAGACCTCCGGAACCAGGACACCTTCCAAGTCAAGACACAGAACGTTCAAACAAACCACCCATCGAAAACGGGCAATTCTACAGGGTTAGTCCAGAAGACAACCGACGCCAACCGCAGAACCGCAGAGCGCCTCGGAACCCGGGTGTCGCGGCGACCGGACTTCGGACTGAGCCCGGCGATCCGCCGCGACGACGAGGACGTGTCGCAAGCCGACATTAGGTTATCGCAAGACGTTATTTCTTGCCGATAGACGGGACTGCTAGGCTACCCGGTCGATCCAAGGCACCATTGGTTCTCGGGCCATGGCAGAACCGTCTCCGAACATCGCAGGCTCGGACTTCGAAGCGTCCGTTTCGATCAGTGTCGCCGGCCCCGCAAGGGGGTCGGTGGAACTAGAGGCTCTCGGTCTCCTGGAGGACGCCTTCCAGGACTTCGAGCGTATCGCGGTTTCGTTCAGTGGAGCCGAGGACGTCGTGCTGATCGATCTGGGTACTCGGATTCTCGGTTCCGATCTGCCGGTGTTCAGCCTAGACACCGGCCGGCTGCATCCCGAGACCCACCGGTTCATGGAAACCGTTCGCGACCACTACGCCGTTGCCATCGAGACGTTGGCCCCGGATCCGGACGAAGTCGCGCACCTTGTACGCCGGAAAGGACTGTTCAGCTTCTATCGGGACGGCCACGGCGAATGCTGCGCGATCCGGAAGATCGGGCCCCTCGGCAGGAAACTCCGGGAACTGGATGCCTGGATCACGGGACAGCGTGCCGACCAAAGCATCACCCGCGAGGGCCTGCCCACATCCCAGGACGACCTGGCGTTCTCCTCCGCCGATCATCCAATCCGCAAGTTCAATCCCTTGGCGAATTGGACGGGACGCGACGTCTGGGACTACATCCGGCGGCGCCACGTACCCTACAACCCGCTCCACGACAAGGGCTACCGGTCGATCGGCTGCGAGCCGTGCACCCGTGCCGTGGGACCGCATCAGCACGAGCGCGAAGGTCGCTGGTGGTGGGAGGACGTCGAACACAAGGAGTGCGGCCTGCACGCGCAGAACGTGGCGGAACCGCTTCGCATCATCGACGGCTAGTCAGAGTTTCTCAGCGTTCCGGCAGATCGATCCCGTCGAACACCGCTGCCCTCGCCGCCGGGTTCGGCGCAACGAACGCCCGCTCGATGAGTTCCGGAGTCAGGTGCGGCGCGAAAGCCCCCACGAAGTCGATCATGAACTGCCGCATGAAGGTTCCCTTGCGGCAGCCGATGAACGTGGTACTCGCCTTGAACAGGTTGCTCGCATCGATTGCCACCAACTCTTTGTCTTCCTCCGGGTCGTAGGCCATTCGGGCAATGATGCCAACGCCGAACCCTAGGCGCACGTAGGTCTTGATCACGTCCGTGTCCACCGCCGACAGCGCGATATCGAAGACGTTCTCGGGTTGCTCGGCCTCGGAATCCCCGGCAACCGGAAGCCGTTCCCAGAAACCGGCGTCGTAGGTGACGATGGGATAGCGCTTCAGATCATCGAAACCGAGAGAATGGCGGTGTGCAAGCTCATGATTCCGGGGGACGACCACGGACCGGTTCCACCGGTAGCAGGGCATCATGATGAGATCCGGGTAGCGGTCCATCACCTCGGGGGCGATGGCGAAGTCGACTTCGCCCGAGGACGCCCATTCGCCGATCTGCTCGGTGGTTCCCTGGCGCATGTGCAGGGTGACTTCCGGGTACGCCTCGCGCAAGCCGGGGAGGATGTCCGGTAGCGCGTAACGGGCCTGGGTGTGCGTGGTGGCGATGGACAGCGTACCCCGGGTTTCATTGCGGTACTCGTCCGCGATGTGGCGGATGCTCGCCACTTCGCGAAGAATCCCGCCGACCTTGTCGAGGATGATCTCCCCAGCCGGCGTGACGCGGGTCAGGCGCTTGCCGTTGCGCGCGAATATGTCGATGCCGAGTTCCTCTTCCAGCAACCGGATCTGTTTGCTGATCCCCGGCTGGGACGTGAAAAGCTCCGTTGCGGTGGCCGAGACGTTCAGATCGTGGTGCGCGACCTCCCAGATGTAGCGAAGTTGCTGGAGTTTCATCGTTGTCGTTGTGACGGCACCGAGCGCGGTAAGTATAGGCAAATGGAATAATAGCCC
>JAPOYW010000672.1:3346-5116 GCA_026706425.1 Gammaproteobacteria bacterium | reverse complement strand
CGAATTCCCGCACGCCATCACAACAGATGACATCCGGGCCGTATTCGACCGAAATCAGTTTCGCGACTACATCCGCAACCGCTTCTCGCTGACGTTGCAGCTCGATCAGCGCTACGAGGTGATCGCGTACGCGATGGCGGTTGAACTTCAGGGTGAACCTCAGGGTCTCGCGGTCGGCTTGACGAGCAACCGCATTCTTAGGCTTGCACGTGAATACTGGCCCGCCGGCTTCGAGATTCCAGAGCACGAATTCCGCACGTTGCTCCAGGAAATGTGCGGCCTCGGCGTGCTCCGGCAACGCTCTGGTGATGCCAGCTCCCACTACGTGTTCCGGAATCCCAATGTGCTCCGGCTGCTTGGAGACGCTGACACCATCCTGAACGTCCTCTACAAGGAACGTGAGATGCCGGTACTCTTCGAAGCATCGGCGTTCCATGCGCAGTACGGAAACGCGAAAGCTGAGTCACCCCGCCGCGGACCGCTAACCTACGAACAAGAGGCCCTAATCAAACGAGGCGGTCGCGTCGCCGTCATGTGTGGCGTGCCGGCGGCCAACCTTGCCGACGTAAGCGAGTTCTTGGCTGATCGATTCGAGGACAACCGGCTTAGGCCCCTAAGGGAAAACACCGAAGCCAATGGCTTGGCCGCCCAGATCAATCGTCTACGTCCCGAGCGCGAGACCTACATTTGCCTAGCGGACGAGAACGACCCTTGGACGCTGCACTGGGTCGAGCGCACGACCGACGCTCTACGTAACGCCGCACGAGGTCGCGAACTCCGGGTCGTTTTTCGTGCCGATCCCAACGAGCTTTGGGACCGCTTGGTCTCAGACCTGCCCGACGACTACGTCGAGCCAACCAACAGCCTCTTTGACTGGGTTCCGCTCCGACCCTGGAGTGCTCCGTTTCTACAACGTTGGTGCATGGACCTCGGTCTGCACGAAGCCAGTACCAAGATCAACGACCTACTCGACCTCACGGGCGGGTGGCCGCTGCTCCTCGAGCGGTATGCCGCTTTGGGAGAACAGACGTGGCAAGCCCGCAAGGCTGAACTCGACATTTATATCGCCGACAACCGTGACGAGATTCTCGATGCGCTGGGCCTCGACGTGCGCGCGCGGAACCAACTCGCCCCACTCCGAGCCTGGGAACCAATCGACCCGAACGACGTCCAAACCTGCGCGGAACTCTGGGCCGAGAGGACCCATGAGCAAATCGACGCCAGCGTGCTCCGTCGGCGCCTTCTTTGGGCGACACAACTTGGCCTAGTTCAGGACGTCGGAGGGATAGCTTCCTTCAATCCGCTCGTTGCTCGAGTCCTAGGCGACGACGACGCATGAGGCTTTGGGACCTGCCGGGCGCCAGGCGCTTCGTAGAGTCCGCGTGCGATCTTCTCCGGGCTGGAAACAACGTAGTCGCTAGCTTCCCTGGTGCCATCCCGGAGGGCTTCGACGATGCCATTTCGGCAATGATCGGTAATGCCTTCCACCTTGACCGTCTATCGGGTACCGAGACTCCCCTTGGAGACTTGCGGCAGTACGCCGAACATCCAACCCACATTCACACGGCGACCGATCTTTGCGAGGACGCTGGTTTCCGAGGCCGTCTGGTCCGACCGTATGGCCTCGATGCACGTACTTGGCCCGCTTGGAGGAACTTCGTCGGTGCGTACGCACAAGCGAGCCGTTCTCGCCCGTTGCTCGGTCGGTCGATATTCTTGCTCGCGGGTTGCCCTCCTCACGACACGCTGGCCACAGAGGTAGGCGTTGTC
>JAPOYW010000672.1:0-3336 GCA_026706425.1 Gammaproteobacteria bacterium | reverse complement strand
GGGTTCGTAGCCCACGGCGATCTCTTGCTTTTCGCGAGCGAGACTCTGCGGGAGCGGACTGACGACCCGCTGGTGCGTTCGCTGCTAGCCAACACAGTCGCGTGCGTCGCGGCCTGGGACTTCGATTCTGCAGCCACGCTAGTGGCCGAGGATGATCAAACCATCATGGCGCCAACGGAAGTGCTGCGGGCATTGGCCGAGGAAAGAGGCTGGTCCGCCGACACGCCGCTCGACTGGCGGCTTGGCACCGCCTCCCGCAACGGCATCGCGCACCCCGCTCGGGCGGCTATCGAGGACCCACCTATAGAACTCGAGCGGCGTTTGTGGAGTGCCCAATTGGCCGTGCTGCTACCATGGATTGAGGAGCGCCGCCACGAGGTGGTGGCGACCAACCTCTATGAGGTCAAGCGCCAAATGCGTACCAACGGAGACGGCCACGGCGACCCGTACGACATCGAGGTCGGTGACCTGTATGTCCTTTTTGCTCGCCGTGGCGGGCACCGGGGGATACGCAAGGCTCTAGGGTGCCTGCGCGACGGTCGCAACGAACTCGCGCATCGCCGCCACATGTCGCATGATCGCGTGCTGAAGCTCATTGCTTCACCGTCGGCTTGGTCCTGATGCCTGGGTGCCGGTCGGCGAGACGACGAAGCCAAAGCTACTGCGACACGTCGGAAGCGAGCGTGTTGTTCAGGTCGGTCCCGAGGCGTTCGTGCCGGGTCAGCGGTCAGAGATTGACGTAGGTTGCGCGAGCGGGTAGGGATTCCGAGAGGCATCGCTTCAAAGACCAGCGAACCGTGAGGACGAAACGACCGTTGCGTCGCGGCACATCTGGGTCCATGGCCCGTTTCCCGCAAGAAGCAAGTCGGGATCGCGTTACACTTCATCCAACGGCAGGGACGGGGCACTATCGTCTAGCAACCATCGGGGGTCACACGCGCACGCTGGCGCACGTCCGGGTCGTCCAGGGTGGGGTAGAGATGATCGGCGAGAGCGAACTCGGATTGCACGAGCGTCCTTGCCCGTCTGCCGGGCGCCAATGACGACGACGGGAGAGGCTTCGGCGGGAAGCCACCCACTTGGAACACCCAAAATGATGAACGGGGACCTGAACCGCAATGCCAGATGCATCGCTGGCGACGTAGCGCGACCTCAACGTGCGAGCCGAGTAACGCGACGCAATCTGCCGATGGCCGTACTCCGGTGGACGGACGTAGCGCGGGCAGCCGGCACACGGTCGGACTCGACATGCAGACCGCCTTGGACGACGGAGGCGTCGTTGAACAGGAAACCCCTACTGCGAGGAGTACCGCGCAGGCGTTCGTTCCCGTGCCGAGTTGGAACGCCTTGAGGATGATGTTTGGCAGTTTTGGGACGGACCGTTGATGGCAACACAACGCTATTCGGTAACGCCGCACCCGATAGAGACTCTGCTGACGTGGGTGAAATCCGGGGAGGTCGCGATTCCGGAAATCCAACGTCCTTTTGTGTGGGACGCGACCAAGGTCCGTAACCTGCTCGACTCCCTCTACAACGGGTACCCGGTAGGCTACCTAATCGCGTGGCGCAACCCGACAGTCAAGCTGAAGGACGGCACGCTCTCGGTCGGCAAGCGCATCCTCATCGACGGCCAACAGCGGGTCACGGCGCTGATGGCCGCGCTGCTCGGCCGCGAAGTGCTGACCCGGGATTACCGGACAGTGCGAGTCCGCATTGCGTTCCATCCGGGGGAAGAACGCTTCGAGGTACGCAACCCGGCCATCGCCAATGACCCAGCATGGATTGACGACGTGCAGCAAATATTTGATCCCGATGCGGACCTTTTTGAGATTGTGGACCGTTATGCGTCTCGAAACGAAGGGGTAAATCGGAGGACGGTGGGACGCGTGCTGCAGAAAGTCGGCAAGCTCGTCAACAACCACGTAGGGCTCATCGAGCTCGCGGAGGATCTCGACATCGAGACAGTTACGGAGATCTTCATCCGCGTCAACTCCGCCGGCACGCCGCTGTCGCAGGCGGACTTCGCCATGTCGAAGATCGCGGTCAACGAGTCGTATGGCGGTCATATTCTTCGCAAGGCCATCGATTACTTCTGCCACCGCGAGGTGGCAGAAGTAATCGATGGCCTTGCGAAGAAAAGGGCGATCCGGAGTTTGCCCGCTCGTCGTTTTGGCCCAAAATGAAGTGGCTCAAGGATGTCACCGACGACCTCTACGACCCAACATACACCGACATGCTGCGTGTGGCGTTCACGTCGAAGTTCGGTCGTGGGCGCCTGGAAGACTTGGTGGCGTTGCTCTCGGGACGCAACTTCGACACCCGCGAATACGAGGAGGCGATCGCTCAACGTTCGTTCACTCGATTGAGCGAGGGGATCGAAGCGTTCATCAACCGTACGCATTTCGACCGGCTGACTATGATCATCCGTTCGGCGGGATTCCTGACTTCGGGGATGATCCGCAGCCAGAATGCTGTCAACTTTGCCTTCATCCTCTACTTGCGCGGTCGAG
The DNA here is from genome assembly GCA_026706425.1 of Gammaproteobacteria bacterium. Classification (GTDB taxonomy): domain Bacteria; phylum Pseudomonadota; class Gammaproteobacteria; order Pseudomonadales; family Azotimanducaceae; genus VXYL01. The sequence continues at coordinate 826 of JAPOYW010000672.1, read as the reverse complement.
ACGAGGGGCTTCCCGCATATCAGCTAGAGCGTTTGGTGCGGCGCTGGTACGTCATGTCGATCCTTACGCAACGCTATTCCGGTAACCCCGAGACTGTGTTCGACGTGGACATCCGCCAGATCTCCGGGCAGGGCCTCGTTGCCTACACGGAGTCAGTCGTCGAGAACGCACTTCCGGCGACATATTGGAGCGGGATGTTGCCCCAGCTAATGGACACGTCGTCCTCAACGAGCCCTTACTTCATCGCGTACCAAGCGGCACAAGCGTATTCTGGCGACAAAGGGTTCCTGTCAAAGGACATTACGGTCCGGGATCTCCTGCTGAATCGCGGAGACCGGCACCATGTCTTCCCACGCAAGCACCTGCAGGATGACCATGGGTTGGGCCGAGGGCGCTACAACCAGATCGCCAACTTCGTCATCGCGCAAAGCGAGATCAATATCGCCATCGGGGCGACACCGCCTTCTCAGTACTTTGTCCAGTTGGTCGAACAGGTGTCCGGTGGGAAGAAGCGCTACGGAGGCATTGACGACCTCGACGAGTTGCGACGGAATCTCGCCGAGAACTGTGTGCCCTCGGAGATGCTCAATGGCGCGCCTCTCGAATACGAGCACTTCCTAGCCGAGCGTCGCCGTCTGATGGCTTCAAAGATCAAGGCGTGGTTCGGGACGTTGTCATGAGGGAGTGCGGGTTCATGGACAAGGGTTCGATCTTGTTCATCCTGTAGAGGGTGCCACCGTGTCAATGAACTCCGTGCTCTGGTCTTGTCGGTGCGGGGTTGGTGACTGCACGCACGGCGTCACCGGAGATCGAAACCTTCATAGCC
>JAPOYW010000065.1:1569-5140 GCA_026706425.1 Gammaproteobacteria bacterium | reverse complement strand
CAACGCAACCGTCCGCTCGGTGTTCGTCATCGGACCCGACAAGCGGGTCAAGGCGATGCTCACCTACCCCATGAGCACGGGCCGGAACTTCGCCGAAGTGCTGCGGCTGCTCGACAGTTGCCAACTCACCGCTCAGCACCAGGTGGCGACGCCGGTGAACTGGCAGCACGGCGACGACGTCATCATCGTGCCGGCGGTTTCCGACGAGGAAGCCAAGGCGAAGTATCCCGACGGCTGGGACTCGCCGAAGCCCTATATTCGCATCGTGCCGCAGCCGCAGTAGTCCTTAACCGGAGACCCCTATGGATCTCGAGTACAGCCCCGAGTACCGGGCGTTCCGCGACGAGGTTCGCACCTTTCTCGACGAGAACAAGCACCGGGCTCCGAACGCGGCGCGGATGATCCCCGGCCGGCCGAACTCGCCGAAGGAATGGCAGCAACTCCTCATCGAGCACGGTTACGCGGCCCGCACGATCCCCAAGGAATACGGCGGCTACGGTGCCGAACCGGACATCCTGAAGACGCGCATCATCGCCGAGGAGTTTGCCCGGGCACGGGTGCCGACGGGGCATTCCGGGGATAACCGCCTGGTGCCCACCGTCCTCGAACTCGGCACCGAGGAACAGAAACAGTGGCTGGTTCCCCCGTCGGTTCGGGGCGAGATGACCTGGTGCCAGGGCTACTCCGAACCGGGCTCGGGCTCCGACCTCGCTTCGCTCTCCACCAAGGCCGAACTTGACGGCGACGAGTGGGTCATCAACGGCCAGAAGATCTGGACGTCCGGCGCCCAGAACGCGGACATGATGTTCTGCCTCGTGCGCACGGAACCCGATGCGCCGAAACACAACGGCATCAGCTACCTGGTGTTCTCCATGGATACGCCGGGCATCGAAGTGCGCCCGCTGGTTTCCATGATGGGCGATGCGTTCTTCAACGAGGTGTTCTTCACCGACGTGCGGGTTCCGAAGGACCAGATCATCGGCAAGCGCGGCGAGGGCTGGTTCGTCGCCAACACCACCCTGCGCTACGAGCGCGGCGGCTTGGGCGATCCCAACGAGGCCGAGAACCGCCTGAACCGCATCGTCGACATGATGAAGCGCGAGACCGTCAGCGGCGAGCGGCTGATCGACAACCCGATCTACCGCGACCGCCTGCTGAAGCTACAGGGCCAGATTCTCGCCATGAAGTTCAACGGCATGCGCGTGCTCTCCCACAACATCAAGGGCGAAGAACCCGGCATGGCGCGGTGGATCGTGAAGCTCAACGGCTGCGAACTGAACCACCAGATGGCGGGCCTCGCCATCGACGTCCTCGGCGAGCTCGGTCTGCTCTACGACGGCAGCGACTACCTCCGCGACGGTGGCTTCTGGCAAGCGCGCTACATGCTCGACCTCGGACTCATCATCGGCGGCGGCACCGCCCAGATCCAGAAGAACATGATCGGCGAACGTGCCTTGGGACTACCCAAGGAACCCAAAGTGGAAGCGGCGTAGGGGCGACCCTAACGCGCCCAAGGGGCGCGCGGTCGCCCGTGTCCGATCAACGAACGATGCGGTGTTGTCCGACGGACCGCCACAAGGGCAGCCCCTACGCGAAACCCGTCTCCGCGCCGGAACAGCACCAAGGAGCTAAACAAAACGATGGACTTCGCACTGAGTGAAGAGCAGCGCATGCTGCAAGACAGCATCTCCGGCTACCTGGAATCGGGCTGCCCGCTGACCCGTGTGCGGGAGGTCGCCGAAGCACGCGACGACCGTGCCGACGACGTCTGGGAGGAACTCACCAACCTCGGTGTCCATGGCGTACTCATCGACGAGGACTACGGCGGTGTCGGGTTGGGTTGCCTCGAAGCCGCGTTGATCGCCGAAGCACTGGGCCACGCCGTTGCCCCGGTTCCCTACGCGGCATCGTCGATTATGGCCCCCACGGCACTGGCCATGGCGGGCAGCGATGAACAGAAGGAAGCCTGGCTGCCTCGCATCGCGGGCGGCGAAGCGGTCGTCGGCGTCGGCGTCACGGAGCAGATCGGTCGTCGGGAGACCGAAGGCGTCACCTCCGCCGACGGCAAACTCAACGGCAAGGCGATGTTCGTCCTCGACGGCGCATCCGCCGATGTGCTGATGATCGCTTCGGACGACGGTGCCCTGCACCTGGTCGACCCGAACGGGCCCGGCGTGACGCGCAACAAGCTGAAGACCATCGACCGAACGCGCACCGTCGCCGAGATTGGTCTTGACGGTGCATCAAGTGACGTCCTGCCGGGATCGGACGCCAACCGCGAACCGCTCCTGACCACAATCGATGTCGGACGGATGATTCTCGCGGCGGATACGCTGGGTGCTGCCCAGTCCATGCTCGACAAGTCCGTCGACTACGCCAAGGAGCGCCGCCAGTTCAACCGCGTGATCGGATCGTTCCAAGCCGTCAAGCACATGTGCGCCGAGATGGCCGCCGAGTTGGAGCCCTGCCGATCACTCGTCTGGTACACAGCGCACGCCTACGCGGCGATCCCGGAGGAAGGCCGGCTGATGGCGTGCCACGCCAAGGCGCATCTCGCTGAGGTCGGCAAGTTCGTGGCGCGCAAGTCCACCGAGGTGCACGGTGGGATGGGGATCACCGACCTCCTAGGACTCCACTACTGGTTCAAGCGCATCGGCTTCAACCGGCAGTTGCTGGGGGCTCCCGAGCTGGTGCGGGAAGAGGCGGCTCAGGTTCAGGAGTGGGTTTGACGGAGTCGGCGAACCTGCGACTCATCGTTCTACCGAGCGCGAAGAGTCGTCGAGGTCGATATAGAACTCATTCCCCAGCGGGACCCCGCCGACACGTCCATTGCGATAGGCCCGTTCGATGTCGTCACGCAAACGCAGGTTGAAGTCGGAGAGCGGGATTAACCTCGACTCACCTTGCCGATCCTTGAGCTGCGGATGGTTGTTCTGTGCACAGGCCGACAGGAACAGGCTGTTGGCACGCGTCAGGTTCGCGATGGTCCTGTTCTCGCCCCGTAGTTGGCCCCCGAAATTCACACGAACCGTACCGCCTTCCGTCTCGCGTTCGAAGAGCTTCTGGGTACTCAACCTTTGCTTGCGCACCATCCGGTACAGCCACTCGCGTCGAAACTCTTCGCCGGTGTATTCGAAGCCGTATTCGTACACATCTTGCATTGCTCCATTCGACTGATCGTCCAAGCCCCTCCATCGACCGTGAATGTGCAGTCCAACCGAGTCGGGCCCGCATCACCGTTCAACGCGAACGGGTCCCGAGGAATCGTCTCCGTCGCGTGCAGCCCCGTATGTGATTCCACTACATGCCGTCGAATCGCGTATATCGCATCGATCAGATTCGACTTCCCCGCCGCATTCGCGCCGTAAATCGCCACGACAGGAACGGCGGATTCCCTCATTGTCGGCACCGGCATGACCAACCCTCCGTCATGGATTGCTTTGGATGCGCCGAGCGACAGCTCCTGATAGGCGTAGATCGAGCGGTGATTTGCAGCACCAACGCGTAGCAACATGTTGTCTTCCATCTACAAGGCGACTATACGACCAATTTTGCCATTAATGCTCCTTAT
>JAPOYW010000065.1:0-1559 GCA_026706425.1 Gammaproteobacteria bacterium | reverse complement strand
GCAACGTCATTGCGATCAAGACTCCATTCAGTACCCTGTTGCGTCGTCGGTCGAAACAGCAACCACAGTGCCTTGTGCGTGAACCGCTGGACGGGGGTGGCACTTTGAAGTCCTGCAGATCTCCAAACACAAACCAGTCACAGCGTTTCACTATGTTTCACTAGGACGTCGTTTACGGAGACGTCCGCACCAGTGGCGTCGCCGAACGCCGAGCGTATCGTGACTCGTCTCGCCACCCCGGACCGCGTTGGTGTCCATCGGGACATCGGAAGTCGGGCAGCGCTCCACAAGCAGCCGAAGTACCGACAATGGGAGTCGTCAAGCTGTAGTGTCGCGGGCCTAGCAATGGCCCTCTCGTACAGATGTCAACAAACCCCTACAAGAGCACCTCACCCAGGCTACGACTCTCTGTGATCGCCTTTGTTGATGTGTTGGGCGATAGCGACCTGGTCCGGGAACCTCGTTCGCGAACCGAAAATCTCGAGCTCCTAGCAAGACTTCACGAGGTACTCCGGCGGAGTCGGCAATGGCTTGACGGCCCGGCATCCGACCAGTCAACGCAGGAGGAGGACGGCGAGAAAGATCTCCACGCACTAGTCGCCTTCACCGACAACATTGTCATCGGTTGGCCCGTCGATCCTTGGGGACTGCCCGAGATGGAACTTGATCCAATCCTGGATGATGCCGAATCCCAGCTCGGTTTTGCTTTCATGGGACTTGCCGGATTCCAATTCGCGATGGCGAATGCCGGGTTTTTCGTGAGGGGCGCAGTTGCGGTAGGCGACGCCTACGTGGATGAGTATTGCGTCTTTGGTGAGGGACTACTCGAGGCGACGAGGGCGAGTCGTCGCGGGCGCGAGACCCGCGCATGTCCTCACGCCATCGGCGCGCGAGCGGGTGGCCAGTCACCTGGAGTATTACCGCCGAGCGGCAGGCGCGCCTCAGAACAGGGAACTGCTGCGAGACATCGACGGGCAGTGGTTCCTGAACTACCTAGATACCATTCACATTGCCGGGGATGACGTGCCGTTCCTCGACGAATTGGGGAAACACAAGGAGGCTGTCGAAGCCCAACTGAACCGGTTCCGACAGCGCCCGACGATCTTTGCCAAGTATTCGTGGACTGCCGGATACCACAACTATTTCTGTGACCTCCACAACTATGGGGAACTACAAGATCGAGGTTGGCAGATTTGCAGGAGATCGTGGTTTCATTGTCGAACCTCGTCGAATCGTCCACATGGCAGTCGATGGGTTGCGCAGCCGCGATCTCGGGTTGCTCGTGGACGCGGCTGATGTCTTGATGCCCAACCAAGGCCCGCGCTATTGGTTCTTCGACGAGATCACCGGCATCACGGACGGATGGCCGGAACGAATCAAGTGGCTCCGCGACAACGATGCCAGGTTCCACACGGATACCGTGGTTCTCACGGGTTCTTCCGCGTCCGATCTGACAGCGGCTACCAGAGCCCTAGCCGGTCGCCGGGAGGCGCATCAGCGCCGGACCGAGTCTTGCTGCCCATGGGGTCCAGGTCTTTCGTCGGGCTCGCCGCCGCCGC
>JAPOYW010000705.1 GCA_026706425.1 Gammaproteobacteria bacterium | reverse complement strand
GCTCGCGTTGTCGCGGGCAATGCGCAGGGTCAGCCCGTCCGTCGCCAACCCCCACAGAGCTTCCGGAGAGGCGTTCAGGTATTCCTGCACTAGCCCGAACGCGGTTCGTCTACGCCCGTCAACGCCAAAGACGGAAAGCGGTGCATCCAAACCCGCGCCGATGGGTGCAACGACGATGGGGACCCGTTCGCCAATCGCGAAGAACTGCATCGGATACTCCGGTACCGAATCCTCTGCTGTCGTTTTCTGAGGTTTCCGTGCCAACGACTTGAAGCAAAGCGCGTCGCGCAGAAGGGCCTCAACGAACCGCTCAGCAAGCGCGAGGGCATCGCCCCCCGATGCTCGTCCCGTCTCCATCGCGTGGAAGCAGGCTTGGGCGATACGCCAACTTCGTGAGATCTCGTCGCGTAATTCCAGCCCTGCGGGGATGCCGTAGTCGGCCGGCGTTTGGCCGTCGGCGCGGAGTTGGGCCACCTTCGCCAACCAGTCCGCCCCCAGCATTCCACCCTTGATCGAGAGCGCGTCGAACCCGATCCGAGCGTCGGTCTGACCTGGGCGAGGCATGTCAGGCGACCGTCGGCAGAAGCACGAACGCCGCAATCACATCAGGACGGGGGATGGCGTGGACGGTTGTGGTGCCGCTCCCGCGGCTCGCTTGGCGGACACGCAGATGGTCGTCGAGCAAGGTACGCGCCCGCTCGGCTGCTAGAGCCTCCATGTCGTCGGTGCGTTCACTCATCAGCCCGAGTGCGCGTTGCACCTCCCGCCGCCGTACGTGCGGTGGTGGATCATCGGCAGGCGGCAATGCCAATAGGGAGAGGGCCTCGGTACCGGTGATGGGCGTGTTGGCAGCGGGTGACGACCAGGCGAGGGCAGTCGCCTCCTCGACCATCAGCGTCGTCTCTCGCCGACGCGCGCGGGACACGAGCTGGTGGCGCAGGCGCAGAAGCGCGACCGTGGTGCGGCTTTGCACGTCTGCTGAAATCCAGCAGCCGACCCGGTCGAGTACCGAAGGGTCGTCGGCTGCCGCATCGCCGGTGTGGGCGAGGGCGGCGAGGGAGCGTCCGAGCAAGGTGTCCGCGAGAATGGCGATGAGAGGGTGGCTTCTTTGCACGGGACGACACCCGGGTGCTGCCGGATAGGCGAAGTCGATGGCGATGGTGTCGGAAATCCCCTCGGCTTGGAGGCGCTCGACCACTTCAGTTGGGAGTGCTCCCGTCGGCACCTTGAATCCGCGTTGGCCCTGCTCGAGGCCGGAACCGAGGCGGGCGAGCGCTCGACTGGCGAATCGTTGCACGGTGTCCCTGTCACCCACGGCAGCCAAGCTCTTGTGCCACTCGGGCAGCACGTCGTCGGGGTTCATGCGCTGCTGGGCGAACACGGTGCGACTCTGTTTCGCCTTCTCCATGGTGTACTGCCAATGCCCCTCGAAGAGATCGAGCTGCCTGCTATCCTCCAGCGCGGTGCGTCCCCGCAAGAGCACCGCCTTGAGCAACGCTTGGGTTAGCGACTGGCCCTCGTCGGGCACCGGCACGGGAACGCCGAGTTCCTCGCGAATCTTGGCAGCTTTACGCAGGATGACTCGCAGGACAGCGCCATCCACGGGATTGTTGGCACCGTAGATCAACGTGGTGCGAACAGTCCGGCTCGGCTGGCCGAAACGGTCGACGCGACCCTCGCGCTGCTCGTGTCGGGTAGGGTTCCACGACAGGTCGTAGTGGACGACGGCGTCGAAGTAATCCTGGAGATTGATGCCCTCTGAGAAGCAGTCGGTAGCCACCAGCACTCTGGCGCCATCGGTGCCACTCTCGACTACGCGTCGCTCGCGCTCTTCCGGAGAATACTCTCCGGTCACCGTTTGCACCGCAACGTCGGTCAGTGTGTCGCTGAGGTAGTGGGCCACGTAGTGGGCGGTGGCAATGAAGCGGCAGAACACCACGACGTTGAAGCCATCCGCTACCAATGCCTTCACATGATCCGAGGTCACCTTCAGCTTCGGGTCGCCGCTCTGTCCAGACAAGCCTCTTGCCGACTCCATTAGGCGTTCGAGTGCGGGATCGTCGCTGCCGGCTGGTGGCTCCACGTCGTCCGCGATCAAGGCGACGGCGTTGCCGTCGAAGATGCGATCCTGCATTTCCTCCGGATCCTCTGGGCTAGGATCCCCACCGGCCCGCGTACGCAGTGCCTGCACCGCGGCGGCAGGGCTCGAACCGGTGCAGCGGAGCAGCGCAAGGGTGCTCCAGAAATTGAGACGCTGGCGCAGATCGTCCCCGCTACCGGTCTCAACGACTCCAGCGCAGTAGTCCAGGACTTCGTTGAAGAACGCCTCCCAGGCACCGCTAAGTTCGTAGGTCAGCTCCCTGGTCTGGCGTTGCGGAAAGAGCTCTCCTTCGTGCCACTCGGCGATGTCGGGCCGCCGCCTCTGGACGAAATGGTTGGCAAGACGTTCACGCAGCCGTGTACGCTCCCGGCCTTCTGCGTGGGCCAATGCCTGGAAGTCGGAACCCACTAGGCCGAGCAAGCGATAGAACGCATTGTCGTCGCCACTGTGGGGTGTCGCGGTTAGCAGCACGAGGTGGCGCGTCGCCTTGGCCGCCAAGGCTTGGAGCAACTCGTAGCGCTGGTGGCGGCCGCGACCGGAAGAAGCGCATGTGTGCGCCTCGTCGACCATTACGAAGTCCGGGCACGCCTGTACGAAGCTGTCGCGCCGCTCAGCAGTCTTGACGTGGGTCGATGCTGAAGCCGAGCACCGTCTTGTTGGCCCTGCGGCGCAACCCCTTGTTCAGCCGCGTGATGGTTGCGCCGGCACCATAGGCCAGCCTCACGGCCTGCCCTTCTAGGTCGCTGACCCATGCGAAACGCACATCCATCGCTTGCTCGCGTGTGGCCCACTCGAAGGTGGTTTGAAGGTCGAAGCCCTGGCGCTGGCGTTCCTCGTCGTTCGCTGTGATCTGCACTGCGGGATATGTTGCGACGTTCTCGATGCGGTAGGTATTCCGTACGACCTCGGCGGTTCCGAGTGATTCACCGCAGGCGTGGCACATCGACACCTCGTCGTTGAAATGACCGGCACCGCAGCTCGCGCAGATTCGCACCGCCTTGGTGGGCAGTTGCGTGTCCGTTGTTGCTGACTCGTGGTGACCTAGGGATAGCATGGCTCGCACCACCCGATGGGCACGCCCCTCGTGGTAGACGAGGCTGCGCGGTCCAAACTCCGAGAGCGCCAGAAACCGCGGACGCTGCAGATAGGTCTGTCGCCCGCGCCCATCTCGACTCGCTGGCACATAGGCGAGCAGCGGCAGCCGCGGGAAGTTGTAGCCCGGCAGGAAGCCCTCGGTGGCTAGGTAGCGGTAGGTATAGAAGTCACTCGACAAGGCGCTCGTCCCGCGCTGCAACAGGTTGATCTGGTCGACTGCTTGGGCGTGACGCGTCTGCGCGGCCCGCTTATCTCGGTAGGACGCGGAGTAGTCGTCCATGGTCTTGCGGGCGGCGTCTCGCTGCTCCTCGGCGGCGGCGAACAGATCCCGCCAGCGATCAAAGGCTCGGTCGAAGCGCCGTGCTGCATCCGCGACGATGGCATTCGAGTAGGTCTCCCGACCGGTGTACCAAGGTGCCGCTTCTGGGCCGAGCTCGTCCGCGACGAGGTCGAGAACCCGCCGAATCCGTTGCCGAGCGGATTCCGCAACGGGGGTTTCGCTGACTGCCGCCTCGACCTCCTGATCGAGCGGGCGGCTGGGATCCTGCAGGACGAGTAGCTCCGCTATGCACGGGTCCAAGGGCTGGTTGACGCACGACAGCCAGACCGCCTGGAGGTGGCTGTCGATGAGGTCTCGGTTGGCCAGTTCGAGAACGGGCGCACGGACCTCCCCGTAGACCATCGCCTTCGGATCCTTGAAGAAGTACTGGTCGTGCGGGCTCTGCGAAGACGCGTACGTCAGGACCAGTGCGGCTTGGCCGCTGCGTCCCGCTCGGCCGCCGCGCTGGGCATAGTTGGCTGGCGTCGGTGGCACGTTGCGCATGTGAACCGCGTTCAACTCGGCGATGTCGACGCCGAGTTCCATCGTCGGCGAACAGAAGAGAACTGGCAGGAATCGGTTGGCCTCGTCGGCCTCTCGGAGTTCCTGTCCGCCCTCGCCGAGCTCCTTGCGCTCGCGTTCTCCGTAACGGAAGCGTTTCTCGCGGATCTTTCGATTGAGCGGATCGACCTGCGCGGTGTGTTCCCGGTCCTCGAAACCGAATAGGGGATGCGTCGGTGCGCGGAGCATGGTCGCCAGATTCCCGTAGAGGTCCCGGAAAAACGCGTTCTGGCTGGAACCGCTCGCATTCGTCTCCGCGTCACCGAGTCGGAACACCACGCATGCGTCGTTCAATCGCCAGCCTCGCTGGTCGAAAGGCGTGCTTTCTTCGGATATCAGGCCGTGGACCGCCCCGGCGCGGAGCAGGTTCTCTATGAGTTGGTCGAGTTCCTTCGACGGCAGGTCGCGGATGGACGTGTTCCCGCCCCAAAGCGTGGCCGAGCGCAATGTTCGACCGAGGGTGCTTCTGGATCCTCCGCGAACGATCAGGTCCATGTCGCGCAGCGTGCTGCGTCGGCGCGCGGGTGCCGCGACCATCAGCCAACGCGCGCCCGCTGGTTGCTCAAACACGCCGAAGCCCCAAGGAGCCCGGAGCCGGCTGTGTGACTTGCTGACCAGTTGTTCGAGCACGGTGATGTCGAGAACCTGACTGCGGATGGCCATCCATTTGCGCATGTGGTCCAGCAAGTGGCGATAGACCGCACGCCGGACGTCGCGACCAGCCTGCCGCAACAGGTCGTGCGATTCCCGAAACAGATCATCATCAGCGGCAAGCTCGTCGATGCCAAGGTAGTCCACGCGCACCATGCCGAGTTGCTCGAGGTTCGGATTGGTGTAACGCCAACCACGGCGTTGGTCGAACCAGGTGCGGTAGGCGAGCACCTGTCGAAGCGTGGCCTCGGCGTCCTGCAAGTTGAAGCCGCGCAAGGTTGGTTCGAGCAGCCACTCAGCGCGGATCTGCTGGTCGGTGCGGTCGAAGCCGAGCCCCTGCTGTTGCGCCACGCCTAGTTGGTCGCTACGCAGCCCTTCCACGCCTGCGTCCTGCAATGCGCTTAGGAAACCGGCGCGAACGACGCTCACGAACAGGAAGTCGTTGAAGTGACCGGCTTGGAGCGCGGCATCCTGGCGGTTGTCGGTGAAGCCGAGGAGCTTGCGCGTATAGCGATCAAGCGACGAGTCGCCGCCATGCATCCACCGCAGTGCGCTGGCCACCAGTACCGTCGTCGCGGAACTGCGACCTTCCGCGGAGAGCGACGCGAGACGGGTGCGATCACGTGATGCGCCGCCTTGGGTGTTCCGGCAGCGCAGGCAGAACCGGAACTTGCCCGGCAGGAACCAGACCGCCATCCCTGCACCGATGCGGCCATCGGGCGCGACGAGATAGCGCCGCGGGCGTGCATCCCGGTAGTACCTGTTCAGCCGCGGGTGTCCGCGGGCGTCGATGTCCTGCCAGCTCTCGGGGTATTCGTCGTCCCGGTCCGCGAACGTGAATTCGGGATCGTCCGCCGGGTGTGGAGTTACGAAGCCGAATTCTCCCGTGGGTGGCCCGTCGGCCTCAGCAGCTATGGATTCGTCCCGTGTTGGCGGCGCATCGTCGATGTCGCGGGCGCGGAATGTCGGTCCGGTCTCCACATCCTCCACCAACCGCACGGGATGGTATTCGTGGCCGCACTCGCGGCAGAAATGTGCAGGATAGAGGCGCTTGTCCGCGTGCCCGGGGAGGAACTGCTGGCCGTCGACTGTAACGGTGCGTTCGCCCGGTGGCTCAAAGGTCGAGAGTAGATGCCCAGCGCCGGAGACGAACTGATGGAGCTTGAACGCAAAGAAGCTGTGCTCGCTGGCGTCGGGTCGAGAGGTCCGAACCTGCTCGGGCAGGCTCGATACGAGGAGGAAGTTTCGCAACACGTCGCGGCAGTCAGCGGTCGGTCGTCCCGAATCGGCCGACAGCTGGTCCACCGCTTCGGTAACCGTTTTGGGCTTCGCACGGATCCAGCGCTGGTCGTCCTCGGAGAAGGAGATACCGAGACGGGTCTCTACCCACACCGCAAGCGGATCGTGTCGGAGCGCGGCATTGGAGACTTGTGGTGGTGGGCCGCCGCACTCGATTGCCTCCCCGAGCAAGTGGACGACGGAGTCGGCGGTCTCGGCCGGGTCGGTGATGCGCTCCAGGGTCTCCGCAATAACGCAGTTCTCTTCGATCACACACCCAAAGAGTCTGGACGTGACGTCTGCGACGATGCGGTTCTTGTGCTCAAGCGACCCTTCGCTCGCCATCGTGGCCGAGGTGCCGATGCAAAGCAGATCGTCGGGCTGGAGGCGTTCGCGGACACGACGGACGAGCAGGGCCACATCCGCGCCTTGGCGACCTCGGTACGTGTGCAATTCGTCGAGGACGAGGTAGCCAAGGCCGTTGCAGTTAGCGATGACGCGGCGGTCGGTCTTCTCCTGCCGGGTCATGAGGAGCTCGAGCATCATGAAATTGGTCAGGAGGATGTCCGGCGGGTTTTCGGCGATCCGCTCGCGCTCGTCCGAGTCTTCCTGCCCCGTGTAACGGGCAAAGGTGACCGGGCGGTCTCCCGGAACCTGGTCGATGAACTTACCGAGTTCCTCCATCTGGGAGTTCGCGAGTGCGTTCATCGGATAGACGACGATGGCGCTCGTGCTGGGCGCATCATCGCGCCGGCGGGCGTTCAGCACATGGCTCACGATCGGGATGAAGAAGCACAGCGACTTGCCAGAGCCGGTACCGGTCGTCACTACGAAGCTCTCGTCCGCGGCGGCCAGCGCGATGGCCTCTTCCTGATGCTTGTATAGCGAGAGAGGCCCTTCCTTGTCGCGGAAGATCGTCTCGCAGCCGGGAGCCAGGACGCCGCCTGCGACAAGCTCGCCGATGTCGGTTGTGCGCTTGTAGTTGGGGTTGATTTGGATCAAGGGCTCCGGCCAGTAGCGATCCTGGTCGTAGATGGCATCGACTTGCTCGCGGATGTCTGCCGCATGAATAGTCGTGAACGACGTTGCGAAGCGCTTGTATTCGTCGACCACGCTGTCGCGAAGGGCGAATACGTCGAGCGCTTGCGCTGTACCCGCGTCTGTAGCGGAACGCGGCGTGTCCTTGCGGGTCATTGCTTCCTTTGCGTCCATTGGCTCACACGAAGGCACCACTGACGGGCAGGAAGACAGCGGAGAGTCTCAGGAGTCGGTCCGCGAACTCAACGAAGACCCTCCAATGTCTTCGAATCCGACGCTAGTGTGGTGCGTCCTCAGCATTTTGCACCGTTGTAGAAGTTGGTGGGAGTGCCTAACGGAGCAGGCCCTCGAAGTACTCGATCGAAGAGGGCGCATCCCAGAGCGCGCTGCCCACGTGGGCGAATACGACGCGGCGCGTCTCGTCGAGCACGAAGGTCGAGGGGATGCCGGAACTCTGGAACACCGGCGGAACCCGCTCGGCCGTGTAGATCGGCACCCGCCAGCCCTTGTCCTCCACGAACGGCGCCACCGTCTCGACGGGTTCGTTGGACACGATGAGGAACGCGATATCCTCCTCGATGAGCTCCCAGACCAGACTCTCGATGCTAGGCATCTCTTCGATGCAGGGGGCGCACCCGGTCGCCCAGCAGTTGACGAACACAACCTTCTCGGGGATGTCGGCGAGGTTCGTCTCGTTGCCGTCGAGATCCCGCAATCGCCAGGTCATCGCGGTATCGGCGCCGGTCGGGAACGGCGGCGGCTGCGGACCACCTGCGGCGATGGAGAGCGACACCGCCGATCCCATCGTCTGGTTTTGGATCCAGACGGCAACGAGCACCAGCACGACAGTGCCGAAGATCGCAAGGACCGCCCCAGCAAGCATTCCGACGTAGAAGTTCCTGTTGAAGAAGCTCACAGGTTGCCTCCGCTGGTTTCAGTCGCCGCGGTCATGATCGATCGTCAAGGCGGTGGCGACGGGTTCCGTACACCTCGGTTCCTTGTTGCGCGGGTCGCCCACGTAGGCCGAAACCGGCACCACGTCGAGGTCGATGGGGATGTGGGGTTTAAGCAGCGGACGCAGGTCGGAAGCCGCGGCGTCCCGGGACATCCATCGTCGCGCGCCGGCTCTGGAGAGCATCACCGGCTGCCGGTCGTGCAGAAACCCGAGCTTCGCGTTCACCGCCGTCGTGACGATGGAGAAACTCGTGATCGCCTGGGTGCGGTCCCGGCTCCGCCAGCGGTCCCAGACGCCCGCCAGCAACATGCCCCCGCTCCGAGGCCGTATGTAGTGCGGAAACCGGCGCCCGCCGTCCTTCTGCCATTCGTAGTAGCCGCAAACGGGTACGAGGCACCGGCGTCGCCGGAACGGCTCGCGGAACGAACTCGACGCCGCGATCGTCTCCGCCTTGGCGTTGAACGTCGAGTACCTGGGCTTCGGCGTCTTGGACCAATAGGGCGTCAACCACCAGGTTGCCGCAACCGCTTCCAGTTCCTGGCTGCGCGGCGCGTCGTGGCGAACGATCCAGGCCGTTTCGGTGGGCGCCGTGTTGTGGTTGGCCTCGCCGGGAAACGGGTGTCCGACGAGTTCCTCGAAGACCTGGTTGAGCGGGTCGTCGGCCGCGTTGAAGCGTCCGCACATCAGGATTTCGCTTCGTTGGCCGGGTGTCGCTTCAATGTCGAATGCCACATCACGATTGTCCGACCATACCCCGGTTTACAGCGTTCGTGCACTAGTGCGCACTTGCCGTGCTCTGGGGCAATCCGACAAACTGATCCATCGAAGTGGGTGTCCCACTGATCTCGAGGAGAAACACGCAGCGATGGCGGTGCCTAAACGAATTGCGGTCACCTTGCCGGCGGGACCGGATGTCGAGGATTCGATCACGCTGGTCAAGTGGGCGGAGGCGAACGGCTTCGACGATGTCTGGTTCAGCGACGCGATGGCGCCGGACAGTCTGACCATGGTGGCGGCGGTGGCGCCCTACGCACGGCGCATGCGGGTGGGGGTGGCGGTGACGCCGGTCTACACGCGCACGCCGGCGGTGTTCGCTGCGACGGCCAATGTTCTGGCCCAGTTGCTGCCGGGCCGGTTCGTGCTCGGACTCGGGTCGTCGAGCCAGGCCATCATGGAACGGTTCAACGGCATCAAGATGGACAAGCCGTTAACGCGGGTGAAGGAGACCGCCATCATGGTTCGCTCCATGCTCGCGGGAAAGCGCTCCGACTTCGACCTTGCGACGCTCAGGAGCAAGGGCTACCGGCAGGAGCCGCTGGCGGCGCCCCCGCCCATCTACCTTGCGGCGCTGCGTCCGAAGATGATCGAGATGGCGGCCGAGATCGGCGACGGGGTGGTCTTCAACCTCTGGCCGGAGAAGGCGCTGCCGAAGATGATGGAGCATGTCGAGATCGGCGCGAAGCGGGCCGGCAAGCGCATCGAGGACATCGAAATCGTCAATCGGCTGTTGGTGATGGTTACCGACGACATCGAGTACGCCAAGGCGCGGTTCCGCAGCCAGTACGCGCCGTACTACGCGAATCCGGTGTACAACAACTTCCTGAAATGGGCGGGCTTCCCGGACGAGGCGGAGGGAATACTCGCCGGCTGGGAGGCGAGGGACCGGGAGTTGTCGACCGGTTCGATCAGCGACGAGATGATCGACACGGTGTGCAACATCGGCGACGTGGACAAGGTCCAGCGCCGGATTCGCGAGGACGCCGAAGCGGGCATCGACACCACCATCGTCTCGCCCATCGGGCAAATGCCACTCGCCGAAGCGATGCCGACCTTCGAGGCGTTCGCGGCGGACCGATTCGCGTTCGGCCGCCGATGACTTGCCGGATCGCTTGAGGATCGACTGACAAACCTCGGGGCGGCCGATATAGTTGGCTGTTCGGGGTACAACAAAAAGCAGGGGTTGGACATGAAGGTTGACGGCGGCGTCGGCTGGGATCTCACGCGCGTGGGCGCTCAGGCCCAGGAACTCGAGGAGATGGGCTACAGCGGAATCCAGTCGGCGGAGACGGGTCACGACCCGTTTCTGCCCTTGGCGTTCGCGGCCCAGCACACCACCAACGTCGACCTCATCACGGGCATCGCCGTTGCGTTCGCCCGCACGCCCATGGTGCTTGCCCACATCGGCCACGATCTCAATGCGACCTCCCAAGGTCGTTTCGTGCTGGGGGTCGGTTCGCAGATCCGCGCCCACATCACCAAGCGTTTCAGCATGCCCTGGTCGTCGCCCGCGGCGCGGATGCGCGAGTTCATCCTCGCGATGCGCGCGATCTGGGCCACGTGGCACAAAGGCGAGCCCCTCGAGTTCGCGGGCCAGTTCTATACGCACACCCTCATGACGCCTTTCTTCACGCCCACCAACAACGAGTTCGGCGCGCCGCGCGTTTTCCTGGCGGCGGTGGGTCCATTGATGACGGAGGTGGCGGGGGAGGTGGCCGACGGCATCATCGTGCACCCGTTCACCACCGACGAATACCTGCGCGAGACCACGGTTCCGGCCCTCGAGCGGGGGTTCGCCAAGGCACGTGCGCGGGGCGAGGAGAAGTCGCGCGAGAACTTCGAGATCTCCTATCCCTGCTTTGTCGTCACCGGTCGCGATGAGCAGGAGCTTGCCGCGGCGAAGCGGGCGACCTGCCAGCAGATCGCGTTCTACGGCTCGACTCCGGCCTACAGGCCGGTGCTGGACAGCGTGGGTGCAGGCGAACTGCAGGGAGAACTCAACGCCATGTCCAAACAAGGCCGGTGGGTGGAAATGGGGGGATTGATCGAGGACGACTTGATGGGGCATTTCGCGGTCGTCGCGGAGCCGGAAGGAATCGCCTCGGCCATCAAGAGCCGGTTCGGGGACGTGGTTGACCGAACATCCGCCGCCTACGCCCAACTTCCCAAGGACGATCGGGCCCGGATCGTGCAGGAGCTCATCGCGGCGTAGGAATTTGCTCCGCGGAACGGTCGTTAGTGTGAGGTGCCGTTGTCACCGGCACTGGACGGCGATCGGCGGATTTCAGGGCTTCTGATAACTAGAACCACTCAAGAAACAGGGCTGATATGCCTAGGAAGTATAAAATTCATAGAGAATGTCTCCATTTTGTCTTCACTTTTGCCGCCAAAGGGGTAGACTCCGCTTCCCCGTTTCGAGTCAGGGAAGCCTTGGCGGGAGAATTCACATGCGTACAAGCGTCTCGATAACGAAGCCGCGCCGCCGTCGCGGAGTCCCCCACGGGATTGGCCAGATTCCGAGATTGGTGGATGGCGCGACCCGGATCGGCGCGTTGGCGGCGCTCGCAGCGCTTGCCGTTTCCTCATCCCTATTCGCCCGCGATGACGGTCGAACGGAAATCTCCATCGACATCCCCGATTCCGCGTACGAACGGCCCACCTGGACCGAGGAGCGGGCGACGTTCGGCGCCCGGCTGGCGGCAGGCTACGAGTTGGAAGATCAGGTTGCCGTGGAATTCGCGGGCTGGATCCTGGAAGCGGCGACTCGACAAAGCATGGCACCCGAGTTGCTCGCGAGTCTCGTCATGACCGAGAGTTCGTTCCGCAAGGCGGTGCGGTCGTCGGTGGGCGCGATCGGTCCGGCCCAGGTCCAGCCTCTGCTCTGGAAGGAGTTCTGCAGGGTCGACTTGACGAACCCCGAGGAGAACCTCTACTGCGGTGCGCAGATCCTTGCCTACTACGAGCAGCGGTGCGCGGTCGTCACGCCCACTCCGGAAGATGCCCGGGGTTGCGCCCTGCGTTCCTACAATGTCGGGTTTCGCAACCGGAACAACGTCTATTACATACCTGCGGCGAATCGCTACGTCGCCAAGATCAACCGCCACCTAGCGCTGTTGGCCAATTCCTAGCCCAGTGCGTGGCGGGGCCACGAGAATGGGGCAGCATTCTTGATCGCGCCCGAAGGGCGCGCCGTCAGGTCAACGAGAATTCGAACTCCGTTCGGGCGCGAAAGCGTTCTCCCGGACGCAGGATGGCGTTCGGGTAGTTCGGGTGGTTCGGCGCATCCGGAAACTGCTGCGTCTCGAGGCATAGCCCACCGTGGACCGGGTAGCGTTTACCGTGCTTGCCGCGAGCGGACAGGGTGTTGCCCGTATAGAGCTGAATGCCCGGCTGGTCGGTGGTGACCGTCAGGGTTCGGCCCGACGCGGCATGTCGAACCTGTGCAGCGCGACGCTGACCGCTGCCGGCAAGGACGAAGGTGTGGTCGAAGCCATTCCCGGCTAGCTGGATCTGGCGGTCGTGGGCAGCCATGGCGTTGCCCAGCGTCGCCGGGTTTCTGAGATCGAAGGGAGTCCCGAACACGGGCCGGACGATCCCGAGTTGAGTCAGGTCTTCGCTGACCGGGAGGTAGGCTGCGGCGAGGATCGACACCTCGTGGTCGTTGATCGTTGAGCCGTGTACGCCGCTCAGGTTGTAGTAGTGGTGCGAGGTCAAGCTGACCGGCGTCGGCGCGTCCGTGGTTGCCGTGATCTCCAAGGCGACGCGTGCGCCGGCGAAACGATATTCCGCCTTCACAGCGAGCGTCCCCGGGTAGCCGCCGTCGCCCGAGGCGCTTGCGAGGCGGAACACGACCCCGTCGCCATCCACCTCGCCGTCCCATCGCCGAAGACCGAATCCATCTCCACCGCCGTGGAGGTGGTGAGGAGGAATGTTGGCGTCGAGGCGATGGGTGACGCCGTCGAGTGAGAACTCGGCGTTGGTCATCCGGTTGGCGTAGCGACCGACCAGGCAGTTGAAGTGCGGGTGGGGTCCGAGGTAGTCGCCGACCGCCGGGCAGCCAAGCAACACGTCTGCATACGTCCCCTCCCGGTCGGGGATTTCGAGGCGGGTCACGATACCGCCGAGCTCGATCAGTTCGGCGCGAAGCGAACCGGTGTCGACGGAAAAACCCTTGAATTCCGAATGGGCGTCGAACGTCTCGATCACGACCGCGTCAGAACCCGGCCGCGCCGTCGCGGATCGTTTGCAGGTAGTCGGTGTCCAGGGGAACGTAGCTCGACGTGCGGGGCTTCATGACGTAGACCGGATCGGTGATCTCCTCGATGTTGTAGGACTCCCGCTTCAGATCCCCCTTGACGAGCTTGAACGTGCCCGTTAGATCGAAATTCTTCTGGATGCGCAGGAATACCGGTCGCGCATAGACGGGAAGTTCCCGCTCGACGTACTGCGCGAATCCTTCGAGATCGAGTTCCGCGTCCCCCGACAGGCAGATTGCGGCCATGCCGGCCCGACCGTCCGCACCCGGCACCTCGACCCCGTATACGTTGCAGATCTCGATGCCGCCGAAGCCGTTGACGATCTCGCCGACCTCGTTGGTCGAGACGTTCTCGGCCCGCCAACGGAAGGTATCGCCGACCCGGTCGACGAACTGGTAGTGCGGATAGCCGAGGCTGTAGCCGACGTCGACCTCGCGTACCAGGTCGCCGGTGTTGAACCAGGCGTCCCCCTCTTCCAGGACGTCGCGCAGGATCTTCTTCTCGGTGGCTTCCCGGTCGGTGTAGCCCTCGAACGCCGCGTTGGGATTGATGTGGCCGAGGACCAGACCCGGCTCGCCCGCTTCGACCTCCACGCAGCGGCCGTCGGCATCGCGGACGATCTCGTCGGCATCCACGTCGTAGCCCACCAGGGCGATCTTGGACGACGTCATGCCGATGGTGCGATCCTTGTTCAACAGGTTCGCGAAAGCCACGTTGCCTTCGCTGGCGCCGTAGAACTCGGTGATCCGCTTGAGGCCGAAGCGGCTCTTGAACTCGGACCAGATGTCGGGACGCAGGCCGTTGCCCATCACCGTATCCAAGGGGTTGTCGTGGTCGTCGGGTTTGGCGGGGCTGGCAAGCAGGTAGCGGCAGAGTTCGCCTACATAGACGAAACGCGTGCAGTTGTATTCCCGTATCTCGCCGAGGAACGCGCTTGCCGAGAATCGCTTGCGCACGAACATCGAAGCCCCGGACATGAATGCCGCGCCGGCGCCGACCATGAGCCCGGAGGCGTGGTAGAGCGGCAGGCAGATGTAGATCCGGTCCTTCTCGGTGCAGCGCAGGCCCGCCTTTGCGGTCAGGGCGGCGAGCATCAGGAAACGCCGGTTGGAAACCAAGGCGGCCTTGGGCAGGCCTGTCGTGCCGGACGTGAAGATGTACATCGCGGTTTCGCCGAGGGTTACTTCGCCGGTGTGGTCGGGGTTGCCGGTGGGCAGATTGGCGCTGGCCGCCGCCATGTCCACCGCCCAGTCCGGCGCACTGCCCCCATCCTCGGGCACGACGAAGTAGTCGGTGTTTTCGGCGAGATCGAGTTCGCCCTTGACCTCGGCGATGGCGTCGGTCAACTCGCCGCCGAAGATGCACTTCTTGGACGCCGTCACGGTGATGCAGTGAACCAGCGGCCGCTCGCGCAGATTGGTGTTGATGAGGCCCGTGGTGATGCCGAGCTTGTTGGCGGCGAGGACAAGCGCGAAGAACTCGATGCGGTTCTCCATCATGACGCTGATCGTGTCGCCCGGCGTCAAACCGGCGCCGGTGAGGAACTCGGCGTAGCGGTTCGCCGAGGCGTTGAGTTCGGCCCAGGACACCTCGGCGTCCTCCGTGATCACCGCGATACGGTCGCCGAATTGGTCCGCGTTGCGTTCAAGGGCCACGCCGATGCAGTCCCGGTCGGTGTTGGGTCGCGGCACCAGGCCTTTCTTCAACGCCAACAGGGCGGGTAGTTCGGTTAGTGCCGAGAAGAACCCCTTGATATCCATCGTCTGCCTCTTGTTGTCCCGCCTAGGTGCGTTCACCAATAATCGCACAACGCGACTGGTTCGGAGCGCACATGAACGAGGTCTGGCAGATCGGCAAGGTCAAGGTCACGCGCGTGGTGGAGATGGAGGTGACCGGCGGAACGCGCTTCATCCTGCCGGACGCCACCCGCGACGCCGTCCGGGGCTATCGCTGGCTGTACCCGCACTTCATGGACGACGCCGGCAACCTCGTGATGAGCATCCACGCGCTCGTGGTGGACACCGGCGAACGACGGATCGTGGTCGATACCTGCATCGGCAACGACAAGCAGCGGGCCATCCCCACCTGGAGCAACCTCCAGACCAGTTTCCTTGCCGATCTCGAGAACGCAGGTTACCCGCCGGTGTGCATCGACACCGTTCTGTGCACCCATCTCCACGTCGACCATGTCGGCTGGAATACCAGGCTCGTCGACGGCAAATGGGTGCCTACGTTTCCCGGGGCCCGCTACCTGGTGGCGGAGACCGAGTGGCGATATTGGCGTGACGTCGAATCCAGCCAGGACGTCCTCGAGGACTCCGTGAGGCCGGTCATGGATGCCGGCCTTGTGGACTTCGTGGCCGAGAGTCATCGATTGTGCGACGAGGTATGGCTCGAGCCGACGCCGGGACACACGCCCGGGCACGTCAGCGTTCGCATCGCCTCCGAAGGCGCCGACGCCCTGATCACGGGCGACTGTATTCACCATCCCTGCCAGATGACACGGACGGACTGGTGCAGTTCGGCGGACTACGACCAGGCGCAAGGCCGGCAGACGCGGGAGTCACTGCTCGAACGGGTTGCCGACTCCGACGTGCTGGTGATCGGTACGCACTTCGCGACGCCCACCGCAGGCCACGTCAGGCGACGAGAATACGGGGGCTATTGGCTAGACGTCCGAACTTGACGCCAACGAGCGCTCAAGAGAGGCGGTCATCCGCCCATTGGGCTTCTCCTGCGTGGAGACCTTAGCGCGCCGGTTGTGCTGCGTCGCCCAGGTGATGCCGCGCGCGTTCCTTTGCCGACCAGTACGCCCACGCCAACGAGTCGGGCCTGGGCGAATAGGGTTTCTCCTTGGAGTAGCCCACGATCTCGCCGTTGCGGGCGTCCACGACGACGTACTCCTCGCGCTTGATCGGAGGCCACGCCACCGCCACCTCCGGCAGGTTTCCATAGAGGATTTCGAGTTCCACTTCGTCGGGGGTGCGCCACCCGACATGGAACCACACGATCCACCATTCCTCGCGCGGCCCCCTGCAATTTGGATCCTCGTACCCGCGGCACGGCGGCATGGGGAGAGAGGGGCCAAACGAAAAGTACTCCGGGGCGTCCAGCTGGCCGTCCGTGGGCACGGGCGGCCATCTACTTTCCTTGGTGTACCACGGCAGATCGTGCGCCCGCTCCAAGCGGACGCCTTGGTAGACCAAACCGGCGGCGACAACCAGCGCCTCGGCCACGTCCCTGGCCGCTGCCTCGTCGAGGCACCCCGCGCAAGGCGCGGTAGTCTCCTCATTGGTCGGCGGCGTCGCCTTGGCTGCGGCGGGCGGCGGGAAGTGCGCGGCGGGCGTTTCGACGACCGGCCCGACCGTTTCGACGGTGGGCGCGGTCTGCGGAGGGGGATCGGTGGGCGTCGTGCGGACGGCCAAGGCCACCGCCACGCAGAGGGCCGCCGCCACCGCCCCAGGCACGACGGCCCGCCGCCATTTCCGGCGGCTCGCCGCTGTCCTGCTTCGGCTGCCCGGCATTTCCTACGCCCTGCCTGGATCGAACCGCCGCCCCGTCCCACGCGGCCCCTCGTCTCCCCGGTCGTCCGGGCGGCGGACGCAGCTCACGTTCGAGACATCCACGACGCGGCACACGAACAGGCTGCTGTCGCCGAACCACCACGGCAACGGGGGCACCCACGTGTCGGGCCGAATGTCGTCGGTGTCGATTCCTTCGTCCTCGTCGACGATCCGGGGCGCGGGCAACGTCACGTCCGCCACGTCGCGGAAGGCCTCCGCGACGGCCTTGACCGCCTTCTTGGCTTCTTCCTCGTCTTCGTTGTCGGCGGCCTCCTGGAGCACGTTTACGAAAACCTCCTGAAACGTAACAAGGGAACCGCCCCCCACATGGTCGAAGTCCGCCACCGCGTCGCGGAAATAACGGAAGGCCTTTCCGGTGCCCAGAGACGAACTCACCCCGTCGTACACGGCCGCCAACAGCCTCCCCAGATCGTGGGCGCAAGCTTGATTGTCGTCGCCGCACCCGTCAAGGATGTCGTCGACCGAGTCTCCGCTCGGGGGTCTTACCTGTTCCCCAAGCTTCTTCTCGAGTATGAAGGCGAAGCCCTCGTCCGCTCCCCAATGCTCGAGCACGTTGCGGTCGCCGCCGGTCCGAGTCTCAAGGTGCTTCTTGACGAAAGCGTGGCCCATCTCGTGGTAGACGGAGCGCGTACTTACCGACGGCACTTGAGTGACGTCTTCTCTTATCTCGATTAGATCCTCGCTCGGACTGTAACTCCCCGGCGCGGACATCTGACTCGTAACCAAGACGTGAATCCTGCCTTTGCTGTCTCCCACCGATTCGCCGAGTTCCCCGTGGGCGCTCTGCACGTTGTCCGCCAGAACATCCGCGTAGATGGCTTCGCAGCCTTCCTCCTTGTCCTCCAGGCAGGCGTCATCCACCCAAACCGCTTCTCGGGTTCCGGTAATCAGACCGGGGACGTAGATGGTGACATCCTGGTCGGCCTCCGTCCCGACCGCCGAAACAAGGCAGACCGCCCACGCCGCCCCTACAAGTGCTTTTGAGTCCATGACTCCTCCCACGCTGATTCACAACGGCGAACAGTGTTCCGGGGCCTTGGCGCTCGTGTATGTGAAGATCCTCACCCCACGCGTCATTTGCAGCCGGGGCGCTCGCGCCGATAGAGGTCCTCGACCGCTCTCACCCGGACCAGGAGCCCGCGACCGGCTTTTTTCACCAGCGAACGCTGCCGCAGGTAGCTCATCTCGCGGGTCACCTCTTCCCGGTGCGACCCGACCTGCGCGGCGAGATCGGCGTGGGTCGGTGCGAGTTCGATGATGCCGGTCTGCCGGTCGACCAGGTTTCGCCGCGCTTGCCGGACCAGACTTAACGCAGCTTGCGCGAGGACGTATGTGAGGAAACTCACCAAGGTGGTTCACTGGGGACGCCGCACGGCGAATCCGCTGTTGTGCCGTCGACTCGGCACGGGTCTGCGACGGGGCAGTTTGGGTGCAGAGAGCCGGTGAGGACCGGAGAAGAATTCTTGTGGGTTCGGCGTCGGCCGCCGGTTGCGATGTCGTCTTGGCTAGCGCGCTTGACTCGTCGTCAGCCACCAGCGTTCCATCAGCGGGGCGGGGAGGCTCGCCGCTGCAGCCTCACCATCCAATCGTGGACCTTGTGACGCGTCCACGGCAGGTCGAGGGCTATCAGCGCGACGCCCAGAGGCAGCATCCAAAACCCGACGATGGGCAAGATCCCAAGTACACCGCCGATCACGAAAACCACTCCCAGTACCGATCGGAGGCCGAACGGGACATGGTCGTTGCCCCACTTCAGCGTCACGTAGGTCACGTGCGCGATGTTCTCGCGGGTAAGTACCCGCCGGATTCTCTGGAACCACATCATCTAGTTCTTCCGGGGTAGGCCGCCTCACACCATGATCGGCGCTTCGTCCGGCGCGTCATGGCGTCCCGGGTGTGCCCGTCTGTCCAAGTCCGGATCGATGGATAGGAACCGGTACCGACCGTCCTCCTCCAGGGTCCGTTTCAGCCGATTGCGGTGCATCAGGAGGTGGCAGTGGGCGATGGCCTCGCCCAGCGCCATCATGGTCTGGCGGGCATCGAGCTTGCGTCGGAACAGCACGGGGAGCAAGTCCTTCGCCGTCTTCGGTTCGACGCAGAACTCCTCGATGGCGAGCATCCGGTCTTCGTGGTGCCCGATCAGGTCGCGCAACCGCTCCCGGACGCCGTAGAACGGCAGGTTGTGTGCCGGCAGTACGAAGGTGTTCTCCGGGGTGTCGAGGAACTTGTCGTGGGACTCCATCCAGATTTTCAAGGGATTCGCCTCCGGCTCCGTCGGGTGGACGCTCACGTTTGAGGTGATGACGGGCAGAATCTGGTCGCCGGAAATCATGATTCCCAGACTGTGGCAATGCAGGCAGGCGTGCTCCGGCGAATGGCCGGCCCCGACGACCACCTGCCAGTCGTGGTCACCGATGGTCAGGAGGTCGCCATCCTCCATCCGGTGGTAGCCCATGGGCAAGGGGTCCGGGATGTCTTCCGCCGGGGTTCTGCCCATGGTTTTCGCCCGGGACTTCCAGGCATCGCGCATCGAGTGCATCGGTGCCATGGACATCCCGTAGCGATGATAGAACTGCTCGCCCAGCCATCCGCCCTTGGCGGTGGCCAGACCCATCGTCATGAACGAACGCGCCTGGTAGTACTCGGCGCGCGTCATGTAGAGCGGGCAGCGGAAGTGGTTGACGATCATACCCGCCTGGCCCACGTGGTCCGGGTGCATGTGGGTGCAGATCACGCCCTTGACCGGTTTGCCGACCAACTCGGTCTCGAAGATCTCGTGCCAGAGGCGCTTTGTCTCGCTCGTGGCCAGCCCGGTGTCGACGACGAACCATCCGTCGGCGTCCTCGAGCAGGTAGAGGTTGATGTGGTTGAGCGAGCCTCCCATGGGCATGGTGAGCCAGCGCACGCCCTCGGCGACTTCGATGGTCGTGCCGGGCTCTGGGTGCGCGGGATAGGGGTATTCGAGGGCCATGAACGAGTCAGTATATCGGACGGTTCGGATTGCCTCGGCGAGAAAGGCGTGCCGTTCCTAAGTCGCTGGCACAGCAGCCGAATCGTCGGCGCGTTCAATCGCGTGTTCCTGTGACATCGATGCTTCGGCAGGCGAAGGCGAGTAACGCGGCGACGAGGCGGTGTAGGTGACGAGTCCGCCGAGCACGGTGAAGCCGAGGACCATCATGCAGGCAAGCACGTTGAACTTGCCCGAGACCTCCCGTCGCACCGACTCGATCTTCAAGTCCAGGGCGTCGAATTTCGCTTCGAACTTGGCGTCGAGGCTGTCGATCCTTGAGTCGATGGCCTCGAATCTGGCGTCGATGCCCTCGAATCTGGCGTCGATGGCCTCGAACCTGGCGTCTAAGACGACCTTGAACTCGTCCAGGTCGCGCCGGGTCAGCATGCGCTCGGCTAGTTCGTCGCCGAGCGCGCACGCCATTCCCTCGGCATGGGACGGGTCAAAGCCGACCTCTTTCAGGCGATTCGCGAACCGCAGCGTGTCGATCACCGTGGCATTCATTTACTTCCCGATTGACGAACAGTCTAGCAATCCGATGATGCCTTTTCGCCATCGACGAGTTTGTGCGATAGGGCCCACTGAGACCGTGCGAATTGTCCGAAAACGGTGTGAGCTATTGCCTGACTTGCGGCAGGCTGCGGGCATTCCAGAGGTAGAAAGCCACGGGGAACACGAACAATACGACAATCCCCGCCGTGGCGACGCCGCCGACCAAGGGCGTCGCGATCCGCTTCATCACGTCCGCCCCTGCGCCCGTACTCCACATGATCGGCAGTAGCCCGATGACGTCCGTGGCGATGGTCATCAGGATGGGTCGAACGCGTTTCACGGTGCCATCCTTGATGGCCTCGACAAGCGCTTCGCGGTCGGTCAGGCGGCCGCTCTCGGCGTACTCGCTCACCGAGATGTTGAGGTACAGCAGCAGCACGGTCGCGGTTTCGGCATAGAGTCCCGCAAGGGCAATGATCCCGACCCACACGGCGATGCTCAGGTTGTAGTCCAAGAGGTCGATCAGCCAGATCGCCCCGGTTACGGCCAGCGGCGCGCCGAGCAGGACCAGCAGGGTCTCGAATGCGGACTTGCGGCTCAAGTAGACGATGCCCGCGATCAGCAGCAGTGTCGCGGGGATCACCAGGGCGAGTCGCTGCTCGGCGCGCTGGATGTATTCGAACTGCCCGCTCCAGGCGATGGTGTACCCCGGCGGAACGTCGACATGCGCGGCCACAGCCTGTTGCGCCGCCTCCACGTAGCCGCCGACGTCGACGTCGCGGATGTCCACGTAGATCCAGGCGTTCGGCCTGCCGCCTTCGCTCTTGATGCTCGGCGGACCCACCGTGAATTCGATTTGCGCCAGTCGTCCCAAGGGAATCTGGGGTCCAGCCGGGGTCGGCACGAGCACGTTGCGCAACGACGGGAGATCGTCGCGGAGTTCGCGGCTGTAGCGCAGGTTCACGGGAAGCCGCTCGAGCCCCTGGATGGTCGTAGTGATGTTCATGCCGCCGATGGCGGTCTGGACGACCTCCTGGACGTCGCGGATGGTCAGCCCGTAGCGGGCGATGGCGTCGCGGTCGATGGTGACGTCGAGATAGCCGCCTCCCATCACCCGTTCCGCGTACGCGTCGAGCGTCCCCGGGACCTCCCGCACCACGGCCTCGACCTCCTTGCCGAGCCGTTCGAGTTCGGCGAGATCGGGGCCCGCGATCTTGATCCCGACGGGCGTCTTGATGCCCGTGGAGAGCATGTCGATGCGGGTCCTGATCGGCATGGTCCAGG
The DNA here is from genome assembly GCA_026706425.1 of Gammaproteobacteria bacterium. Classification (GTDB taxonomy): domain Bacteria; phylum Pseudomonadota; class Gammaproteobacteria; order Pseudomonadales; family Azotimanducaceae; genus VXYL01. The sequence goes on along the minus strand of JAPOYW010000705.1, from coordinate 18,920 downwards.
AGTTGGTAAGCCCCGGCACGTCGATGGCCTCGTTCATCTCCTCGGCGAGCTTGTCCGGGGTCATGCCGGGACGCCACTCGCTTTTCGGTTTCAGCATGATGGTCGTCTCGATCATCGACAGCGGCGCGGGGTCGGTGGCCGTGTCGGCGCGCCCCACCTTGCCGAATACGTTCTCCACCTCCGGAAACGTCCGGATGATCCGGTCGGTCTGCTGCAGGAGTTCGCCCGCCTTGGTGATCGAGATGCCCGGCAATGTGGTCGGCATATAGAGCATGTCGCCTTCCCAGAGGGTCGGCATGAACTCGGAGCCGATCCGCGACAGGGGGATGGCCGTTACCGCCAGCGCCAGCCCGGCGAGTCCGAGGACGACGAACTTGAACCGGAACACCGCGTTCAGGACCGGGCGTACGAGCCAGGAGAACGCGAATACGACCAGCCCAACCTCCACGGCCGCGCGGCTGACCGGATTCCTGTCCGCAAGCGAGATCCGTCCGCGGACCCAGAAGCCGACCAGCACGGGAACGAGGGTCACCGCCAGGAGCGCCGCAGCGGCCATCGCGTAGGTCTTGGCGTAGGCCAGCGGCTTGAACAGCCGGCCTTCCTGGGCTTCCAGCGCGAACACCGGCAGGAACGAGACGGTAATGACGAGCAGGGCGAAGAACAGCGTCGGTCCCACCTCCTTCGCGGCTTCGGCGATTACGGTCCAGTGGTCCCGCTGCTCGTCGTTCCGAGCCAAGTGCCGGTGCGCGTTCTCGACCATGACGATGCTGGCATCGACCATGGTTCCGATGGCGACGGCGATGCCGCCCAGCGACATGATGTTGACGTTGATGCCTTGGGCCGTCATGACGAGGAACGCCGCCAGGATGCCGATCGGGAGCGACACGACGGCCACCAGGCCGCTGCGGAAGTGGAGCAGAAAGACCATGGAAACCAGGCCCACGATCAGGAGCTGCTGCAGGAGACTGGTGCGCAGGCTCGCCACCGACCGCTCGATCAGCGCCGTCCGGTCGTAGGCCACCTCGACCGCCACGCCCTCGGGCAGACCGGCCTTGACCGCCTCGAGCTTGGCCTTGACGTCTTCGATCACCTTGAGCGTGCCGGCCCCGTGGCGCACCACGACGATGCCGCCGACGGTTTCGCCTTCGCCGTTCCACTCCGCGATGCCCCGGCGCATTTCGGGACCGATTCCCACCCGCGCCACGTCCTTGAGCAGGATGGGCGCCCCGTTCGCGTCGACGCCGAGCGAGATCTTCCGGATGTCCTCGACGGACCCGATGGTGCCGAGCCCGCGGATCATGAATTCCTTCTCGGCGAACTCCAGGGAGCGGCCGCCGACGTCGGTGTTGCTGGCCTCGACGGCGGCGCGGATCCGCGAGATCGGAATGCCGTAGGCGCGCAGCCGGTTGGGGTCCACGGTGATCTGGTACTGCTGCACGAAGCCGCCGATGCTGGCGACCTCGGAGACGCCGGGAACGCTCGCCAGTTCGTATTTCAGGAACCAGTCCTGGATGGACCGCAGTTCGCCGAGGTCGTGCCGATCGGAGGTGAGCGCATACATGAACGCCCAGCCCACGCCGGTGGCGTCGGGGCCCAGCGACGGCGTGACGCCCGCCGGCAGCTTTCCCGCCGCATGGCTCAAGGTCTCCAGTACCCGCGCCCTGGCCCAGTAGAGGTCGGTGCCGTCCTCGAAGATGACGTAGACGAACGAGTAGCCGAAGAACGAGTAGCCGCGAACGACCTCGGCGTGGGGCACGCCCAGCAGTTGCGTGGTCAGAGGGTACGTGACCTGGTCCTCGACGATGCGCGGGCCCTGTCCCGGGTATTCGGTGTAGACGATGACCTGGACGTCGGAGAGATCGGGTATGGCGTCCAGCGGTGCCCGCATGAGCGAGTAGACGCCCACTGCCGTGACCAGCAGCGCGGCGATGACCACCAGGAACCGGTTTTCGATGGACCAGTCGATGACGCGTTCGAACATGCCTTGGCACTCAGTGGTGATGGTGGTGGTGTTGGGGCATCGGTTCGTCCGGTTCGTCGTCCGGCTCGTCGCCCCGCAATAGCTGGGCGGTGGCCGCCTTGAGGTTGCTCTCGGAGTCGATGAGGAATTGCGACGAAACCACGACGGTCTCGCCGGGCGAGAGACCTTCCGTGATCTCCTGCAGACCCTCGGCGGCAAGGCCGAGGGACACCTCCCGGGGTTCGAACAGGCCGTCGTCCTTCTCGACGATCACCACCGACCGCTCGCCGCTGTGCAGTACGGCTTCGGCGGGGATGAGCACGGCGTCCGAAGCACCTTCGACCGTCAGGGAGACGTCGACGTACATCATCGGGCGAAGCGAGAGGTCGGCGTTGTCCACTTCGACGAACGCGGTCAGGGCCCGGGTTTCCGGGTCGACGGCGGAGCGGAAGAACAGGATGCGGCCGCTCCAGCGCCGCCCGGGGAAGGCGTCGACCTCGACTCTGACCTCGCTGCCCTCGCGCACGTGGCGCAGGTCCGACTCGAAGAACTCCGCCTGCGCCCACAGCGTCGAGTGGTCCGCGATCTTGAGTACCGTCATGCCCGGTTGCAGTCTCATGCCCTCGAGCGAGTCGCCCATCTTCTCCACCACGAAACCCGAGGCGGGAGAGAAGAACCGGATCGTTCGCGGGGCTGAGCCGGACCGTTCCAGGGCGTCGATCTGCGCCTCGGTGATGTCCCAGTAGTGGAGCCGCTCGCGCGCGGCCTCGAGGAGCGACTTGGCGCGCTCGATGGCATCGGGGTAGGCATCGCTCGCTTCGAGTTGCCGCACATAGGCCATCGCCGCGAGATACTCGCGCTGGGTGGTGACCAGCTGCGGGCTGTAGATGTCGAAGAGGACGTCTCCACGGGCGACGGACTCGCCGACGTTGTTGACGTGGGCCGTCTCGATCCAGCCCTCGAACTTGGTGTTGACGGAAACCAGCTTCTCTTCGTTGTGGGCGAGGACGCCGACCGTGCGGATCGCCACCGGCAGGGCGCCTCGGTCGACGACGGCGGTACGAACCGCGAAGTTCTGCAGGAAGCCCGGCGCAACCCGGACGTCGGTGTCCGATTCGTCTTGCTGCGGACCGGATGGCTTCTTGGGCACGAGCTTCATCCCGCAGATCGGGCAATTGCCCGGTTCGGTTCGGTTGACGTTGGGGTGCATGCCGCAGGTGTAGAACGTTTGTTCTTCGACGGGGGCTGAGGCGGTTTCGGGCGTCGGCTGGGTCTCCTCGAGCCATGCCCAGCCGGCGGGGTTGTAGGCGACGACGGCCACGGCGATGGTGCCGAGAACGGCACCGAGAACGACGCCGAGCAGTATCAGGGGGATCGTGCGGAGTTTCATTGCTGGCTCCTCAAGGGGAAAGGCGCGCCGATGGCGCGTTCCATGTCGGCAAGCGCTTGCAGGTAGTCGGCCTCGAGGCGCGCTAGACCGAGTCGGACGTCGAGCAGCACCTCCTCGCTGTCGAGCAGGTCGAGAACGCCGGTCGTTCCCGTCGCGTAGGCTTCCTCGGTGGCCCTGAGCGCTTGCTCGGCCTGGGGAACGAGGGCGTTCTCATAGAGCGCGATCTGCGCCTCGATGGTGGTCAGCGCGAAGCCGGTCGACCGCACGGCCTGATCGACGCCGTTCAGCGCGAGTCGGTGGCTCTCCTCGGCGGCGGACCGACGGGCGACCGCTTCCCGGACACCGGCGTCGTAGATTCGCCTATGTACTGGAATGTTGAGGCCGAGGGTCAGTCCAAGCGTGTCCTTGCCGTTGTCGGGTGGCGGATTCGATCGACCGGGTTGGTCGTCGCGGGCCCGGATCCGACCCCAGGTGGCACCGAGGACAAGGTCGGGCCAAAAGCGTCGCTCTGCAAGCCGAACGCCGACCTCGTCGTGGTCGACGGCGAGCGCCGCCGCCTTGACTTCCGGTGCGTTGGCCCGACCGATGGCCAGGACGCGGTCTTGGTCGAGAGCAACCCGGGGCAACTCGCCGAGCTTCACATCGGGTATGCCGGCGTGCGCGGGGCGGTCGCGCAACGCATTGAGCCTGGACTCCACATCGATGCGTTGTCGCTGGAGTTCCTGGCGCCGGGTCAGAACCCGGGTGATCTCGGCCTGCAGCTTGACGACGGCTTGCTGCAACCCGACGCCTTGGGAGTAGCGGGCCCGGGCCAGGGACTCGTAGTGTTCTAGAAGCTCGCGTTCCTCGCCGGTGATCGCGAGCGCCCGGTCGAGGTAGGCGAGTTCGTAGTAGGCGACTTTCGCCTGGCGGACCACGTCGGCGCGTCGTGCGGTGGCGACCTGGCGCTGGATTTGCGCCCGAACGGTTGTCGCCTCGGCGCGGTCGGTGCGTTTCCCGAACCAGGGCAGGCGTTGATTGACCGCGACTCCGCTCACCTGCGGCCCGACTCGCGTTTGGGGCGATTGCGCGAAGCCCGTGAGCTGCAACGTCGGGTCGGGCAGGGCGCCAGCCGTTGGTATCCGCTCCCGCGCAGCCGTTTCGTGCCATTGAGCCGCCTGGATTTCCGGGTTTCTCTCGAGCGCTTCCTCGATCAGCGCCTCGAGTCGCGCGTCGTCGAGGGTCGCGTAGTCCGCCGTGGCGGCGTCGAGAGACGTGTCGAAGAGGCACGGACCCAGCCGGGCGAATGTTCTCGGTGCTTTCATCGCACCCTCCGAAATGGGCTTTCGTAACCCGCTTGCTCCTCGCGCGGGCGAAACCCGGCGTGCAAGCGAAGGAAAGGAACGCGGCGTGCCGCGTTCGCCAAGGAGGGCGCTAGTTCAGGAGTCTGTCGAAGCGGCTGACCGGCGAGTCAACCGGACGGAAGTTCCGCCATGGCGGGGGGTGACAGGACGGCACGCGAGCCACAACGGCAACGGGTCCCCCTGCTGCGGCAACCGCAAGATCGTCGAGCGAGGTCTTCGGGAGTTCGAGGGAAGCCGTTTGGCCCTTTGGCGGTGTGGCCTCGACACCGCAATCGCCTTGGCAGTCGAGGTGCACGCACGCCGTCGGCGACGAGTCCGCCGTGCCGTGGTGCGCGTGGTGGCCGGTTTCGCCCGCCTCGTCGACGGTGGGCAACTCGCACGCGCACAACGCACCGGCCCAGGCCACGGCGATGGCGAGGGTAGCTGCGACGATTGGTTGCCGAGTGCTCATAGGGGAGGGCGTATACGCCTGTTGCGGGTGGCGGTCAAGCTCTCGCGCCACCTGACGTCACGGCCGAAGAGAGCCTCTCCCGCTGATCCCGTCGAACGCCCATGCGCAACCGCTGGCGCAGACGGTTAGATAGCGTTAGGATACCGATATGATATCAATGGAGGCACAAAAAGTGATACAGGAAATCCCCCGCACCGCTATATCCGGTGCTCTCGCACTGTCCATGCTGCTCTTGGCCATTGCCGCGGATGTGGCGCTGTTCGTCGTTGGCATCGTCCAACAAAGCCCGCTGATGGTGATCGGTTCCGTACTGTTCTTCGTGATCTTGGTTTTTCTGCTCTTCGGCCTGTTCATCGTCAACCCCAACGAGGCCCGGGTGTTGCAGTTGTTCGGTCGGTACGTGGGCACGGTCGCCGATCAGGGTCTACGGTGGGCGAATCCGTTCTATACGAAACGGAGGATCTCGCTACGGGTACGCAACTTCGAGACGGACCGGTCCAAGGTCAACGACGCGGACGGCAACCCCATCGAGATCGCCGCCGTGGTGGTCTGGAAGGTGGTGGACACGGCGGAGGCCACGTTCGAGGTGGACGACTACGTCAACTTCATGCATGTGCAGAGCGAGTCGGCAGTACGGAACCTGGCGACCCAGTATCCCTACGATACGCGCCAGGACGACCAGATCTCGTTGCGCGGCAAGACCGAGGAGATCGCCGGCCAGTTGAAGACCGAAATCCAGGGCCGGTTGCACAAGGCCGGTCTCGAAGTGCTAGAGGCGCGCATCACGCATCTGGCCTATGCCCCCGAGATCGCCTCGTCGATGCTCCAGCGCCAGCAGGCCGGCGCGATCATCGAAGCCCGGGAGCGAATCGTCGAGGGCGCGGTCAGCATGGTGCAGATGGCCTTGGACAATCTCTCGAGCCGGGGCATCGTCGACCTCGACGAGGAGCGCAAGGCCGCGATGGTCAGCAATCTCCTTGTCGTGCTGTGCGGCGACAAGGGCACACAGCCCGTGCTCAACACGGGCACGCTGTACCGGTAGCGAGTCGGCGCGGCCGGCGTGACGGATGGCCACCCGCAAGCCATTCCTGCTGCGTACCGACCCGGAAGTCATCGCGGCGCTGCAACGCTGGGCGGCCGACGAGCTGCGCAGCGTCAACGCCCAGATCGACTTCCTGCTGCGACGCGCGTTGCGCGACGCGGGCCGCTTCCCGGACCAGCGGGATCAGGGTGGCGGCGACTCACGGTCGACTAGCTCGAACGAGACGGGTACGGCCCGGGACACGACAAGGTGAGCGGCACCCCGGAAGGAGGATCGACCATGGTCCGGTCTCGACCCTCGGCGCGCCTGGGCTCATCGCTCTCGTCGACCATCTGCTGACATTGCGCAGAAATCGGCGTTGTCTGCACGACCTGATCTGCGGTACGGAAGTGCTGCGACGACCCTAGGGGCACGATCAGCCATGAGCGCGTTGCAAGTTGCCATGCGCCAGATTAATCGTGACGCCACCGGCACTCATCCATCCTGCCGAGGAACTCGGCGCTTGGCTTGCAGTCGAATCGGTAGAGAAGCCAATGCCATGGCGACGTTGGCGAAGCCGTTTTTTCCCTAAGCGAGGTAGTATGGATACGGATCACGCCGCCGATCACGAGGCGCCCAGCCGCGTCGAAGAGACAGCCGTTGCCCTGCTGCTTCGGTCCCCCCACCTCGAAGTGGGTCAGATCATGGAATTGATGGACATCGGGGACCGCGAATTTCGCGACATGGCGTCGCGCAACGGCGACATCGCGCAACGCCTCGAAGAACGTCGTCTGGGCACGTTGCGACCGATCAAATCGGAACCTAGACGCTGCAAGTCGTGCCGCGAGTGGTTCGTGCCCTACGGCCACGACCGCTACTGTTCCGACGCCTGCAAGCGCACGGCGCAGTGCCGCAAGCCCACTGCGCTGTGCCACAAGCGGTGAGATTGCGGAACAGCCGTCGCCGCGCCCGGCGGGTTCGATAGGGTCGCCTACGACCCGAGTTCGCGCACCAGCAAATCCCGGCTGAAAGCGCCGATCGCATCCCGGATTCGACGGAACACATCCGCGAATTCCTCGTCGTCCATCCACGGGCAGTCCGGATCCTCGAAGGCGCGGTGCAGCGTTCGCTTGGCACCGGGGAAGGAGGGACACGCTTCCTTCGCCTGGTCGCACACCGTCACGACCAGGTCGAAGTCGTCGTCGATGTAGTCGTCGACATGGTCGGAGGTGTGACCGGATATGTCGATGCCAACCTCCGCCATCACCTTGATCGCCACCGGGTGAACGCCCTTGGGTGCCGTTCCCGCGCTTTCTACCTCGACGCGCTGGCCTCCGAGGTGCCTGAGCCAACCGTGCGCCATCTGCGAGCGAGCGCGGTTGCCGGTGCAGATGACGAGTATCCGAAACGGCTTGCCGCTCACAGCCGGGGCGACTTCTTCAGGACACTGATGGCGCGCTTGAGGTGCAATGCGAGCTCGAGGTCGTCCTCGGCCAGCGCTGCGGCCTTGCTTTCTTCCAGGGAACGCAGTTTCTCTGCGAGGGCATTGTCGTCGACAGGTGCGTAGGTGGGCCCGTCGATGGCCGCGTCCATCGGGTGGCCGTGTGCGCCCGGCACGAGCACGTCGAAGTCCTCCTTCAACACCGAGTCCGCGGGGGCCTGGCACTCGGCGACGTAGTTGAGCGCCCCGGCGGGTTGCCGGTAGCCGATCAACCGCTGCAACTCCACGGGCAGCTTGCGTGCGATGTGCGGCGGACAGGCGAGCAGCTGGTTCTCCTCCTGGGCGAGAAACCCCAGCGCGTAGTTGATGTTCATGCCGACCCGGCGTTCCGTGGAGGTGTTGACACCCGCGCCGTGAACCGACCACCCCGTCCAGACCAGTGCGCTGCCCTTGCGCATTGCCGCCTGCACCGTGGGCTGCCGATGGCTGAGGTGTCCGCCGCGGGGTTCCTCGCGGTGGCTGCCGAGAACGACGTGGGTGGCGCCGTTGTCTTCGGTGAAGTCCGACAGCGCCCACATCACCTCGACCTGCGGGTCGAGGCCGGCGTTCTGGAAGTCGTGGACCCACATCCCGTTGGCGCGGTGCAGCTTGAGATGGTGCGGCATGGCGTCGGTGCCGGCGCCCGGACCCACGTCGATGATCTGCGTCAGATGCAGTTGCCACGGGTATCGAAAACCCTTCTCGCCCTTGCCGGACTTGCCGTTGATCTGCACGGCATCTCCGGACAGGCGCTGTTCACCCAGGATCGCATTGGCGAGGCGGAGGATCGCCGGGTGGGCGATCATCTTGTGGCTCGTTGCCGATCTCGCGGCCAAGGCACCGACGCGGCGGGTGCCCCCGAGACCGTGCAGACCGTGCGGCGTGGCGTCGATGTAGGGACGCATTTCCCCGACCAGGGCATCGCAATCGGCACCGTCCACCGCGTTTTCGATCACCACGAAGCCATGACGGTCGACGGCGTCCAGAATGTTCCGGTCGAACTCCTCTTCCGAATCCGCCGCCTTCGCCCGGGCGTAGTCGAAGCGAAGCAGTTCGTGGGTGCCGAATGCGTTGGTGACTGTCGAGGCCTGCATGGTCTGGTCTTCCCGTCGCGCGCCGCATTATCGACGGGAACGCCAGAGCGCGCCACGGTTCGAGAGCGTGCAGGTATGCTGTGCCGTTTCGTCCGGGTGAGAAGAGGACCGCCGATGGCTACCGACGAACATGGGGCCCAGAACAATGCACACCCCGACTTGGGTGTGCTTGCGGGAGGCGTGGCCGTTGTCACGGGCGGCGCCTCTGGAATCGGTTTTGCGCTGGTGGAGAAGGCGATCGCCAGCGGATTGCACGCGGTGATCGCCGACATCGAAGCCTCGGCGATCGACCACGCGGAATCCCGACTTGCCGATGCCGCGAGCGCGGCGGGGGTCGAGGTCTTCGGCCATCGGGTCGATGTCTCCTCCGAGGCCGATGTCCTCGACCTCGAAGCGGCGGTTTCGGCTCGTTTCCCGGACAGCCCGGTGTCGCTCCTGTGCTGCAATGCGGGTGTCGGTGGCGGGGGTCCCGTGTCCAGGGCCAGCGACATCGACTGGGACTTCGTGCTCGGCGTCAACGTCAAGGGTGTCGCCAACTGCGTGCGCGCATTCGTCCCCAAGATGGCGGCGGGCGACGCTCCCGGATCCGTGATGGCCACGTCGTCGCAGGACGGGCTGTGCGCCGCCCAAGGCGTCTACGGTGTCTCGAAACACGCCTGCGTGGCGTTGATGGAAGCCCTCTACCAGGAACTCCGCGGCCGCCTGTCGGTGCACGTGCTCTGCCCGAACGTCGTGGCGACCAACATCGTGACCTCCGAACGCAACCGGCCGGAGCGTTTCGGCGGCCCGCGCAGGACCAGCGCCGCGAATCCCGTGCTCGAACGATTCAAGGCGTTCGGCATGTGCCCGTCGCGCTGCGCGGACCTGGTGTTCGACGCCATCCGCACGGGCACGTTCTACATCATGGCGGAGTCGGACGACGATCCGGGCTATGTGCGGCTGGAGGCCGAGACCCGCATGAAGGCGATCCTGGAAGACGGCTTGCCCTACCGGCCCCGCAGTGCCTACATCGCGAGCGTATTCAATCCGCGGACCCCGATGCCGCCAAAACGCTGACGGCCGACGGTCTTTCTCGTCGGTCAAACGAGCGCTTGATACACCAGCCGCTGGAAGTCCTCCTGGTAGGTGTTCTTCGGCATCATGCCGTGGGACATCACCTGGGTCAGGCACACGCCAATGAGGTCCTCGGCCGGATCCGCGAAGTAGGTGGTTCCGGCGGCGCCGCCCCAGCCGTACGTGCCGACCGACCGGATCAATGGTGGGCGCCCGCGACCGTGGTACATGGCGACGCCGAGCCCCCAGTGGAACCCCGGTCCCGTCATGGGGATGACCATGTCGCCGGTGTGGTTGCCGATCATCAGGTCCACGGTCTTGCGGCCGAGCACGCGCACGTCGTCCAACTCGCCGCCGTTCAGCAGCATTTGCCCGAACCGGGCGTAGTCGCCTGCCGTTGACAGCACGCCGCCCATGTCGCCGCCGGCCGAGAACTCGGTCTTGGGGCCGACGACCTTCTCGCTGCTCTTAGCCTTTTCGACTGCCACCAGGCGAATCTCGCCGTCCACTTCCCGGGGCGCGTAGTTGGCACCGAAGCGGTGGACCGCGTCGTCGGCGACATAGAAGTCGGTGTCGTCCATGCCCAGGGGCTCGAAGATCGCCTCCCGGAAGAACTCGTCCAAGGGCTGGCCGCTTGCTTCCTCGAGGACGGCGGTAAGCACGGGATAGCCGACGTGATAGCCGAACTGCTCGCCGGGGTGGGCGGCCAGCGGCAGTTCCGCGAGCGCCCGGATCCGTTCGCGGTTGTTCAGACGCGGCGCATCGTCGTCACCGGGTATCCAGCCGAGTTTCGTGAGGGTGTCGCGATACTGCTGGCGGTAGAAGTGCGGCATCGTGCCCGGGTTGGAAAGCCCCGTGGTGTTGGTCAAGCAGTCGCGGATGGTGATGCCGCGCCGGGCGCGCTCGGTCATCATCGGCTCGTCGGCCCGGCGCACCTGCAGATCCCGCCACTCGGGCAGGTAGCGACCGACCGAATCGTCCGGGGTCAGCACGCCGCGTTCGTACAGCACCATCGTCGCCGCGCCGGCGATGGGCTTGGTATTCGAATACATGCGGAACAACGTATCGAGTCCGGCGGGCGCGTCGTCGTCGAGGTCCAGGACACCGCAGGCGTGGTGGTGGACGATCTGGCCGTGACGGGCGACGAGCGTGACCAGATTCGGGACGCGGCGGTTGTCCACAAAGGCCTGCATTGCAGGCCCGATGCGGGCTAAGCGGTCGGGATCGAAACCAAGTGCCGCCGGGTCGCCGACGGGCAAGGGGGAGTCTGACATGCGTGGCTCTCTCGGGCGTTTAGTAGGTGGAACGCGCCATTGTCGCAGGTTTTCCCGCGTTCGTTCGCGGGCTTCCGCCTCGGAAGAGCGCGTAGAGGCGACCCTTGCGGTCGCCCTCATCAGGCTCCAAACGCCCGCGATCTTGGGCACGCGACGCCTGCAACGGCGCCTCCTGCGACAAGCCTCGGGGCTGTGTGGCGCCCGCCACTCACCAGGGATCTGTCGCACGCAGGAGCGTCGTCTGATCGTGGCGGACACGATCCGACATTCGCGTGGGTTCAATATCTCCTCTGAGGGGGCACGGTGTAGAATCGCAAATGACTTCAATAGTCTTGGCATGCCGCAAGACAGCAGGGAGCCCGGAATGAAGGTTACTGTGCGCGTGGCCGTCGAACATCAAGTCAGGGACGAGGCTGCGCGCCAACTCGCGGAGCAGGGCCTCACTATCGACGAGACCGTGCGCATCGTTCTTGAGCAGGCGGCGGCGGGTTGCGGGCCCGACTTCGGGGCGTTGGTCCCCAATGCCACCACTGTCGAGGCCATCGAGGCTGCGCGGCGCGGTGATGTTGCCGAACTCGGGACGCCTGCCGAAGCGCTCGCCGAACTTGACCGGGACGACTGAGGACCGCAGCGCGGTTTCCCTTCGTGCGCACGGTCAAGCGGACCGCGCAGTTTCGGCGCGATTTCAAGAGAGTCAAACGGGGCGAGCATGGTGGGCATCTCGACGCCACCTTGCTTGAAGCGCTTGAGCTTCTCGCGCCCGATGTACGGCTGCCTTCCCGTTACGTGGACCATCCGATGAAGGGACAGTACAACGATTGTCGTGACTGTCATCTGCGGCCCGACCGGTCCTTGCCTACCGCAAGCGAGGTCCCGACGTCGTAGAGTTGATCCGCATCGGCACCCACGCGCAGCTTGCCATGTGAGGCGGGGTACTCCGTTACGTCACTTCAGGAGATGATCTGGAGCAGGGCTTCCCTCGCCGTGCTGACGAGCCTCCACGAAGGCAACATCGCGCGCTACCGCCTGCGGCCAGCCGAATACCAGGCGTGGCGGCAAGGCTGGCGTTGACGGGGATGGATGACGCACACGCCCGAGGAACACCATACCGGCCATGGGGCGCTCGCATGGTACAGTCCGGCAGCCGGTCGCTCCGCTTCCTTTGCCGTTTGTTCCACGCTAGGAGACTGAAGATGAGGATTCACCTGGCCAGCGTCTTTGTAGACGACCAACAGAAGGCGCTTCGCTTCTACACGGAGACGCTGGGCTTCAAGCTGAAGCACAACATTCCCCTAGGACGTCATGCTTGGATCACTGTTGTATCCGAGGAAGCGCCAGAGGGGATGGAGTTGGTGCTCGAGCCCGACGAACATCCGGCGGTCCGTCCGTACACGACTGCGCTCGTGAAGGACGGTATCCCCAGTACCTCGTTCGCCGTGGACGACGTTGAAGCCGAACACGAGCGACTCGTTGCCAAAGGTGTTCGATTCGTACAGCCGCCAACAGACCTCGGGACTGTGATTACCGCCGTTTTCGACGATACGTGCGGCAACTTGATCCAGATCGCGGAGGAGAAGCCTCAAGGCTAACCGCCGTCACGCAAACTTAGCCGGCAACGTGGACCAGGCAGCATGACCGATACACCGAACATTCTGTTTATCCTGACCGACGACCAAGGCTATTGGGCCATGGGATGCGCCGGCAATGAGGAGATCCGCACGCCGAATCTCGACCGGCTGGCAGGGAGCGGATTGCGTTTCACCAGTTTCTTCTGCACCTCGCCGGTCTGCTCGCCCGCACGGGCCTCGATCCTGACCGGACGGATCCCATCGCAGCACGGTATCCATGACTTCCTGAGCGCAGGGAACACGAACCTGGCCTTCGGTGCGGGCGGGAAGCCGGGGGACGAGGCGATCGAATACCTTGCGGGCATCCCGGCCTACACCGATTTCCTGGCCGCGGCCGGCTACACGTGCGCCTTGAGCGGCAAGTGGCACATGGGCTTTTCCGAAAAGCCGCAGAAAAGCTTCGAGTTCTGGGACGTGCATGCCTACGGTGCCGGCGCGTACTTCGCGCCGTCGATGATTCGCGATGGCGCTGCCTACGAGACGAACCAATACGCGAGCGATCTGTTTACGGACAATGCGTTGCGGTTTCTGGAGCAGCACAAGGACACCGGACGGCCGTTTTGCCTGAACGTCCACTTCACGGCGCCGCATGCGCCCTGGCAGCGAGAACATCACCCGGCCGAGTTGTGGGACGACTATTATCGGAACTGCCCGTTCGCGTCCACGCCGGACCTTCCCATGCACCCGCATCAGTTGGCCAAGGAGGGGTCGTCCGGTTCGCTCGGCTTCACGGCCCAGGGTAGGAAAGAGGCCCTAAGCGGCTACTTCTCGGCGCTCACGAAAATGGACGAGAATGTGGGACGCCTGCTCGACTGGCTCGAGCGGAACGGGGAACGCGAGAACACGCTCGTGGTGTTTTCCAGCGACAACGGCATGAACATGGGGCACCACGGTATCTACGGCAAGGGCAACGGAACGTTTCCGCCGAACATGTTCGATACGTCGGTCAAAGTCCCGATGCTGATGTCTCGACCGGGACACATTCCCGAGGGCCAGGTCGTCGCCACGCTCCACAGCCACTACGACCTGATGCCGACGTTGCTCGAGTATGTCGGCGTCGAGAATCCGGAAGCGGACTCGTTGCCGGGACTGAGCTTCCGGGGTGCGCTCGAAGGCAGGGAGTTGGACGGCGACGACTACGTCGTGGTGTTCGACGAATACGGCCCGACGCGCATGGTCCGCACGGCCGACTGGAAATACGTGCATCGCTATCCCTACGGCGGCCACGAACTCTACGATCTCGCCAACGATCCGGACGAGGAATACAACCTCATCGATCGGGACGAACACAGGCAGACGCACAAGGCTCTGCAGGCCAAGCTCGATGCGTTCTTCGCACGGTTCGCCGACCCGGCGCGCGACGGTTCGCGCGAGGCGGTGATCGGCCGGGGTCAGATCGACGTGGTCGGCCCGGCCGCCCAAGGCAGGAAGCGGTTCGGGGACGATCTGCTTTTCGAGGCGGACCGGCTCAAGGGAGCGGTCCGGGGTACCGTGAAGGACTAGCGAGACTCCGCCTCAAACCCACGCCGTAGGGGCGACCCTTGTGGTCGCCCGCGTCGACGGACCGAAGCCCGTGTTGGGGCGCACACGGGCGAGGACAAGCCTCGCCCCTACGCCGTTCGCCCGGCTTTCTTCAACTGCACAGAAGGTGCCTCCTCAAGAACGCTACGTGCGAGGTACGCCGACCTTCTGCCCGGCGTTGACCTTGTGACAACGCCGAAATGCGGAGGAGGACGTTCACGCACCCTCCAAGCGCGCATTCGAGCGTGATCGGTATTGCCAGCGAGATCAGCGGCTTGGCGACATGTCGGCGTACAGTCGTGTGCGTTACGCTTAAACTACTGACTCCGCTATACTTTTTTTGCGTCGCACCTGTCCCTGGGGCAATCCCAAAGGAGTTGGACATGGCGAAAACTGCATTGTCGGTTGCACCGGGCCGACCCAGCTACGAGACTGCGGAAGGTCGGTTCGACGAGGATCGTCTGCGGGAATTCGTCGAGGACTACGACGGCCCGGAAGACCCGGACTACCCGGGCTGCGTCCCCATCCCGATGACGCTCGAGCAATTCGACAACTACGAGGGCGGCGACGAGTACTGGAGCCGAGAGCGCGGTACCGCGTTGATCTGCCGCGATGGCTCGCCGGTGCACGAAATCCCGGGCGGCCGGTTGCCGGGCCTTCTCACGCGGGTCGAGATGGAGCGTGGCTCGCCGATCCTGTGTTGCGGTGCCTTGAAGATGGTCACCGTGGACGGGGCCGGGCAAACGGCTGAAGGGATGCACCCGGATCAATCGGTTTACTTGCGCCCCGGCGTGTGGATACCGAGCGGGCGCAGGACGGTCATCGGCCGGGATCCGCGACCGGACGTGGTTCTCGAAGTCGACAACACGACGGACGTGCGTCGCCACAAGCTTGGGGTCTACGCTCGCTGGGGTTTCCGCGAGGTCTGGGTGGAGACGCCCGACGAGCCGACGCCGAGCCGCCCGCGCCGGGTGGTCCCCGGGCTCACGATCTACGTTCTCGACCGGGGCGACTATCGGATGAGTGCCGAGAGCGTGGCCCTGCCCACTTGGGGGGCGCTCGAGATTCACGCCGCGTTGAACGAGGCGCCCGTATCGTCGTCTACCATCGAGTGCCTGGTGCGGGTCGGTCGGACTCTCGGCGACCGCGACGGCACCGGGCCGATGGACGACGTACAGATCGCAGGCTACATGCGCCGCTCGCACGACGTTGGCCATAGGACAGGATTCGCGCGCGGCTTGGAGCAAGGTCAGGAAACGGCACGCCGTGAAGCGCTCGCCTACGCGGCGACGGAGACGTTGCGATTGCGGGGCGTTCCTTTGTCCGAAGACTTCGACCGGCGCCTTGCTGCAACCACGATCTCGCCGCAGACGCTGCTCCGGGCTGCACAGCGGAGTGCCGCCGAGGCCGACTTCTGGGCACGCCTGCGTGGTGGACAGCCGGCGACGGACGAGAACTTCGCCTGAGCCCCGCCATCACGCTCCGGAACTCGGACGATCCGCCCGATGCGAACCTTGGCTTGCCTAGGCGGGAGCGTTCGTTGCCGGCTGCTTGCCCACGGGCCCGGTTGCGGTGGTTGCGGCAAAATGTGGCGCCACTGCGTTGTAGAGTCCCAACCCGGCGACTAGCGCCAAGACGAGGAAGACGTAGCGGCTCTGGGCAGCGAACTGCGCGGATAGGGCACCGAACTTCTCGTCCATTGCGTCGAACCGGACTTCCATCGCATCGAATCTCGAGTTCACGGCTCGAAAGGAGCCCTCGAACTTGGCGTCCATCGCATCCACCTTGGCATCCACCCTGGCGACTTCCGTGGCGATTTGGCCCTTCAGTTCGGTTACGGCGTTGCCGAGATCCTGCTTGGTCGCCATTCCCTGGGCAAATTCGTCGTTGAAGGCGCGGGACATGGCTTCCGCCTGCCCAGGCGCGAAGCCTGCTTCCTTGAGGCGGTTGGCGAATCGCAGCGTGTCGATCACCGTGGCTTTCATCGTTTGTCTCCGGCGGTCGAAACATACCACCGTGCACACTGGATGTGGCGCCGTATGCCGGAGAAAGCCCTACGGCGCTGGCAGACATTGCCGACTTGTGCCGTGAGACATCGTGGGAAAACGCGAGGCGACGACCCTCCGCCGCGTTGGTAGAGTCGCTGCCCGACGCCACCGACGGACAGCCGTCGCCATGCCCGGCGGACGACCGCAACGCGCCACCGCGACGACCTACGCCACCAATCCTCCCATCGGCATCGACGAATCCGAACTCTGGTTGTTAGCGTCAGCCGTCTGACCGGCCGAGGCTTCAAGTCGATCACTTCGCTCGAACGGTTCGAACTCGGATCGCTGAACGTCCTCATTGGACCCAACGGGGCTGGCAAGTCGAACCTGCTTGACCTCTTCCGCATGTTCGGGGCGATGGCCAGTGAGCGATTTCGGAGATCTGATGCCCCGCACGATGTTCCGCATGCCGGTCTAGTCCGACGGCCGGACATCTGCCCACCGAAACCTCAGGGCTAGCAGGGAGCAGTGGACGACCTCCCCAACTGTGGACGGCCGGCGGACACCAAGAACCGTGTTGGCGAAGAAACGATGAGGCAACTCGTCATGGCAATCGAGACTATGTTGCGCGCCGTCCAGCGTCTTAGCGACTGCTCCGCCAAGAGGGCGCGTCATCCATCGGATTCCTCGGGCACCTTCATCCATACCCGTTCCAATGGCAGTTCCGCTTGGATCTCCGCCGGGAGCGACTCATACGTTCGGTAGACTGCCGCGACGAGATCACCGCTGCCCCAGAGGCGCACCGTGAAGTGACTCTGCCTTGACTCCTGTAGGACTGCCCTGTTGAACCCGCCCCAACACACCAGAAGCCCTTGCTCGGCCTTGAATGACTGCATGGTCCCCTGCAGCCCGCGATAGACGGTTACGTCCGTCGGGCTTGTCTGAGACTTAACCTGCACGCAGAGCCTCGGAGGATCCAACCCGAGCGGTCCTCGGCCGGCCAGTATGTCGACACCACCGTCTGGACCGGGAGGGGACTGGGTTGTGGTCCACCCTTCTGCGCTGAGCACTGCCTCGACTAGGCCCGTGAGCGCGTGCCCCGAAAACCGGGTCTGAATCTCGTGGACGATCTGATCATGCGCCAGCTCGCGAAAGTCGGCCTCCCCATCGGTCTCTTCCTCTCGCTGCGACTGAGACTCCGCCCCGGTTGACAATTTCATCCCTGGGTCCGGCTCCCCTCTAAGCACCGCTTGGACCCGGCCAACGGCGTCGTTGCGAGAGATGTTGCACACAGTCATGAACGCCCCGAAGGAATACAGCAGGTCCTGGCGGAATCTCGTCCTCGGAATATCCGTCTGCAACCACTGAAGAGGCCGTGTGTGCCGAAGGCTTCCGCCCACGTTCTGATAGCGATACGGCCCCGTAACGCGACCGATCGCGATCTGCGACGTCCGCTTCTGCGGCAGGACGATCAAGTCCCCGATTTGAATCGACAACGCGAAGCTAGCGAGCTGGCGCGCGAAGTTGCCCGTCCGGCGGCTCTTGGCATCGGGGTAGCCAGATCTAACCAGTTCCAAAATCGCGTCATAATCTGCTAGCCCCTCGAGTGACCCCACCTCGTGAAACCCGACAACCGCCACGTTGTTCTGCAGCGCGTATTCCTCGTCTTCTCCTCTACGACCTCCCCTGACAAGGTAGACCTTGGAAGACTCCGAACCTGTGCTCATCCGCTAACCTCGCGACCAATCATCGCCTTAGTCCTAGGATTGTAGGCTTCATTGGGGGTCGCTCGGTAGCGGATCCAGGACGCCAAACTGGTCATCCCGCGCGACCTTCTTTGTCTTTGGTCTACCACGCTGCGAGCGGAAGCACGGCGACCGACCGAACTCCTCGACGCGGGTTGTCCTCGCTATGAAACGAACAACGCGATGAGTTGCAGCGTGAATCCGACTAGGACCATCAGACCCCCAGTGCAATACCACAATGTCTGCCGTTTTCCCCGCTTCTCCTCGCGTCGCCTTGCTTCCAGGCGACTCCCGAATTGCTCGAATGCGCTGAAATCCGGTTCCACGCCGTCGAGGCCAACCCGGTCGGAAGTGACGAAGTTCCTTCTCATGACTGCGGGGAGGGCCAGCGCGAACAGGATGGTGAAGCCCGCGATGTCCAAGACTACCCCGAATGCGTTGAGAGCTTGCGACAAGAGCACTATTGACCGACGAACCGAAGCACCAGCTTCACTGGTTCGCGTTGAACTGACCAGCTCACGATCATAACGTCGCTACGTACTCCGTGCATGCACCCGCGTAGGCGCGTTGCCCCGCACCAACGGTTCGAGAGGGGGGAAGGCCAACGCGACTAAGCCTGAGTGGCACCGGCCTACATGCTGGCCATGACGGCGTTCGCGCCATGCCCGCCTCGGGCGGTCTTCTCAGCCGCCAGAGAGCTGCGCAGCCGCAACGCGGCCCGTCCGCTATTGCGAGGCGACGATCACCTACCGCGTTGTTAGAATCGCTTCCAACGCCACAGACGGACAGCCGTCGCATGCCCGGCAACGGAAGCACCAATTCTCCCATCGGCATCGACGAATCCGAACTCTGGTCGATGGCGGACGCGCTTCGCGGCTCGATGGACGCTGCCGAGTACAAGCATGTCGTATTGGGCCTCATCTTCCTGAAGTACATCTCCGACGCCTTCGAGGAGCGCCACGCCGCTGTGCT